>CBDTVJ010000030.1:0-16618 GCA_965363655.1 uncultured Halieaceae bacterium
TGCCCTGCACACCGAAGTCGGGCGCAGCCAGCCCGACAGGGGATACCAGTAGCCACCCCGGGATTGCTCTACATTGAGCATGTCGCTGGCATCAGCCGCATCGAGTACCTGGGCAAACTCTTGCACTTCACCCAGTACCTCCGCCAGTGATGTCATTTCCCGCCCGTTGTCACTCTGCTGGAAACTTCCGCAGAGTTCACCGTCGATGCCACGTTGCAGGACCCCGGATTGGAACATCTCCCGGTAAAAAGTCGCGGCAAAACGGAAACTTTGCAGCGCGAAGTCGACCAGAGGAGAGTGCTTACTGGACAGGCGGGTATATAAAATACCCTGTTCGTTGCCCGATCCGGCAGCAGCCAGCGAACCCTCATCCAGCAGGGTGACGTTAATGCCGCGTCGGGCGAGGGCCGCCGCAACGTGGCATCCAGCGAGCCCGGCACCGATAACCACGGCGCTATCGGGTCGCAGCGATGCCTGCGCTGGAATGTCCCAGGGAGTTTCCTCACTGTGCGGCCAGGGAGGCCGCTGGTGCGCAATGGCGCCGCGCAGGCATTCTCTTTTATGGTGATAGCCGGCTGCTTTTTCCACCCTGAAGCCCGCACTACCCAGTTCGCGGCGCACTTGTCCGGCAGCGGTGAAGGTAGAAAAACTCGCTTCAGCCTGGCTGATGCTCGCCAGTGCCTGCAGTAGCCCGGATGACCACATTGTTTCGTTGCGCGAGGGAGCGAAGCCGTCGAGAAACCAGGCGTCTACCAATAGATGTTCCCGGCTCGCCAGGTCCACAAGGGCTTCTTCGGCATCTTCCCACCACAGGTCCAGTCGAACGCGACCCTCGTCAAGTAGAATGCGATGCTGGCCCGCCAGTAACCCCGGGTAGCTATCCAGCAGGCATGTAACCAAGGGCTCCAGTTCGGGCCATAGTGCCAGTGCCTTGCGCAAATCCTGCCTGCTGAGCGGGTACTTTTCGATTGACAGGTAATGCAGGTCGGGACGTGATTCCGGTAGCGCTCGCCAGGCCTGCCAGGTGACGAGAAAGTTAAGGCCTGTGCCGAAGCCCGTCTCCCCTATACAAAAATGTGCACGAGGGTGGTTCAGCCAGCGTTCGGGTAACTTGTTCCCTGCCAAAAACACGTAGCGGCTTTCTGCAAGGCCATTGTCGCGGGAGTAATAGATGTCATCAAAGTGTGTCGATACGGGGTCTCCGGAATCGCTCCAGTCAACAGGGGCCGGCTGGACAGGGCGCCAGGGCGTATTGTTTCGTTTCATCCCTGCTTGAGCTTGTCCTGGATTTCTGGTGGCAGCCAGTCTGGTACAAGCAGGTTCTCCGTCGCCAGCAGGTCGTCAATGGCGAACACGTGGAGCTCCTGGGAGCTGCCCGGGGGCCGGTAGAAGGTGATTACAAATTCGCTGGCTTCAGCACTTTCGGGGAGTTGCAATTCCCAGGTCTGTGACTTGATGCTTAGTGTGGTTGCGCCCGCCTGCAGGTAGACAGTGGCTACATAGTGGTTTTTTCCGACAGGCTTGAGGCTGCGGTTTTCGCTGCCGATCAGGGTGTCGAACAGACGCGTCTTGATGATGCAGATGGGGGGCGAATCACGACGACTCTCCGGTATTCCGGGGTTGCGGATGCGCTGCGAAATATGCGCCATGGCTATGCTGCCCTCGGAGCCATTGAGGCGGACCTTCTCTATGCTATAGGGGGTCTTCGCCTGCCTCTGCGCGTCCTGTTGGATCATCTGTCGTTGCGAGATTTCTTCTGCACTGGGACCAGTATGCTCGACTGCATTGAGGTCAGAAGAATAGTTTTTCAATAGCTGATGCAGGCGCCTGACGTCCTTCTCTTCCGGCGTGAGAGTGTCGTCTGTAGCGGAGGATTGGCCGTACACGCTGCCAGACAAGGTGGCGGCAATTATCGCAGACAGGACAAGCTTGCCCAGCCGCAGTCTATCAAGCAAATTATGAGAAGGGCGCAACATAGATAGACCGATAGTTTTCCAGGTGCCAGTTTGCAATAGTACCAGAGGAGGGGGCAGGCCAACCAGTCGTGGGGGCTCGATAGCGACATATTCTACCGTTAAGCCTCGTCCTTTGCTGTGTTTGCATCCCCCCACCTGATGGTGAATTCGTTGCCTGCAGCCCCTGGTGGGATTAGACTGCATGGCTTGATCTAGCGAGGTATCCATGTCACAAATCCAGAGCCAGTCACTGTCCCAGGAAAAGTTCCTGTTGTTGTCCGTAAACCTGCTGCATAAAGCGCTGGTCGAACCGACGCGCACCGAGGCAAAAAGGATCTTCCGGACGTTGGAAGAGGGTAGTGCGGTACCCCTGGCAGCGGTACAGATGGAAGATGAGTCTACCGCGCGCTTCGCGCTTTCACTGGATCACAGTGAGTTCCGCGGACGGCTTAATTTCGGCGGCTTTAGAGCCAGCCTGGTTGCGCTGATCGGCAACATTTCCAGGGCGCTGGGCGAAGAGCGGAAACTTACCATGTTCGATTCGCAGCAGGGTGACAACACCATGATGTTCGGTGTTACCGCCGCCACAGTGGAGGCAGGGCAGACGAATGTAATGGTGTTGGGCGCTGGGCCAGGTCAGTCGCAGGAGGTCACCCAATTGCGGTTGATGTACCTGGACCCGGCGCAGTTTTCCAGTGGCAAGCCAGCGCAGCAGGCCTAGTGTTCGATGTGTACCTGCGGTAGGGAGGGACGCTCCAGAACCAGTTTTGCGCTGGGTGCCATGACTTCAGCGGTGCCGCTTACCACCAGTTTGTGCTCCTGGTTGAATGCTTTGCAATCCAGGGTAACCAGGCTTCGCTTGTCCTTCTTCTCAATCACCTCGAGTTTGACAGTGACGGTATCGCCTATTTTAACCGGCAAGCGAAAACGCAGGGATTGTCCCAGGTAAATAGTGCCCGGCCCTGGCAGTTCCATAGCCAGTGCGGCTGAGATGATGGCACCGCTGAGCATGCCGTGGGCAATACGCTCCTTGAATTGTGTGGTCGCGGCAAATTCCGCGTCCAGGTGAACCGGGTTGACATCCCCGGAGACTGCGGCGAACAGCTGGATATCCTGTTCTTCGATAAGCTTGGAATAGCTGGCGGATTGCCCTATGGTGATTTCATCGTAGGTAAAGTTACTTATCTGTGGCATGTCCCGGGTCTCCTACAATACAATTCTGTGAAGCATAACTGATTTTCCCGCTCTCGCGGGTCAAAATCCTGACCGGCAGAGCTACTCTATGCAAGACAACACCGGACTCGAAAAACGTGTCCCGGACATCACTTATCCCGAAGACTTGCCAATCGCGGCGCGCCGCGCGGAAATCTCACGGGCTATTGCCGACAATCAGGTCGTGATCATCGCTGGTGAAACCGGTTCAGGCAAAACTACCCAGCTGCCAAAAATCTGTCTGGAACTGGGTCGTGGCCGGAAACTCATGATCGGGCATACCCAACCTCGACGATTGGCGGCGCGGACGGTGGCCAACCGGATCGCCCAGGAATTGCACTGTGAGCCCGGCGGACTGGTGGGCTATCAGGTGCGTTTCACTGACAGGGTCTCCAGTGATACTGCCGTCAAGTTGATGACCGATGGTATCCTGCTGGCGGAAATGCAGCGTGACAGGCTGCTGCGAAAATATGACACGATCATTATTGATGAAGCACACGAGCGCAGCCTCAATATTGATTTCTTGCTGGGTTACCTCAAGCGGATTCTACCCGAGAGGCCAGACCTGAAGCTTATTGTGACTTCCGCAACGATTGATCTGGAAAGTTTTTCCCGCCACTTTGATGATGCCCCAATTGTAGAGGTTTCCGGCAGGACCTATCCGGTGGAGACGCTCTACCTGGGAAGAGAGCAGGGCACAGACGAGAGTTTTGAGTCCCAGATCGTGTCTATCGTAGAGGATATTGATGCGGGAAGTTTTGGTGAGCGCGGCGATATCCTGGTGTTCCTGCCGGGTGAGCGGGATATACGTGAGTTGGCCAAGGCGCTGAGAGAGAGTACAACACTGGAGATTCTCCCCCTGTACGCCCGTCTCAGCCAGGCGGAACAGAACCGTGTTTTCGACAATGCCAGACGTCGCGCAGGGTGCAGGGTGGTGCTGGCGACCAACGTCGCGGAAACTTCCCTCACCGTGCCCGGCATTCGCTATGTTATCGATCCCGGCGAGGCGCGTATCAGCCGCTACAGCCATCGCACCAAACTCCAGAGGTTGCCGGTAGAGCCGGTTTCCCAGGCCAGTGCCAACCAGCGGCAGGGGCGTTGTGGACGTATCGCCTCCGGTGTCTGTATCCGGCTGTACAGCGAAGAGGATTTCCAGTCACGCCCGGAGTTTACCGATCCGGAAATCCAGCGTACCAGCCTGGCGGCCGTGGTTTTGCAGATGCTGGCACTGGGCCTGGGTGAGGTGGAGCAGTTCCCTTTTATCAATCCGCCAGATTCGCGCATGGTGCGCGATGGTTACAAACTGCTGGAAGAATTGGGAGCGGTTAGTGCGCAAGGAAAACTAACCGAAATTGGCAGGCGGATGGCTCGCCTGCCCGTAGATCCGCGCCTGGCACGGATGGTGCTGGCCGCTGCCGAGCAGCATTGCCTGCAAGAGTTGCTGGTAATCACCAGTGCGCTGGCTGTGCAGGACCCGCGGGAGCGGCCGGCGGAAAAGAAGCAGCAGGCGGACCAGATGCATGCCCGCTTTCGTCACCCGCGCTCGGATTTTATGGCCTGGCTTAATCTTTGGCGTTATTACGAGGAACAGCGGCAGAGCCTCAGCCAGAACCAACTGCGAAAACTCTGCAAGCGGGAATTTCTGTCCTTCATGCGAATGCGGGAATGGCGCGATATTCATATGCAGCTTAGCATTGCCTGCAGGCAGCAGAAGCTAAAGGCCGGGCTGGCGTTGCCGGCCTCCCCAGAGGGGGAAGAAAACTACCAGGGCGTGCACAAGGCATTGCTCGCCGGTCTGTTAAGTAACATTGCCCAATATTACGAGGGCAGGGATTACCTGGGTAGCCGTAACCGCAAGTTGCAGATATTTCCAGGTTCCTCGCAGGCCAAAAAGCCACCGAAGTGGCTGGTGGCCGGGGAAATCGTAGAGACTTCCAGGGTCTTCGCCCGGGAAGTGGCAGCGATAGATCCCCGTTGGGCCCTGGATATCAACCCACAGCTTCTCAAGCGTCACTACTACCAGCCGCATTGGCATGCGCGCCGCGGACAGGCAGTGGCCTATGAAAGGGTTACTCTCTACGGCCTTACTCTGGCCGATAAACAGCTGGTGCACTATGGGCCACTGGCTGCCGCAGAAAGTCGCGAACTGATGATCAGGGAGGGGCTGGTTGCCGGTAACTACAGGCAACACCCTGCCTTTCTAAAACACAACCGGGGGCTGGTGAGGGAACTGGAAGAGTTGGAGTCGCGGACCCGGCGGCGGGATATCCTGGTGGACGAGAGGGCCCTGTTTGATTTTTATGACCAAAGGTTGCCAGCAAATATCAACACCGCCGGAAGACTGCAATCCTGGTTGAAGAAAAACCCGGAGGGCGAGCGGAGCCTCTACATGGATCGCAGCGTGCTGCTGGCACGAGACCCGGGGGCAGCGGTAGGCGATCAATTTCCCGATCACCTGGATTGGGAAGACATGAACTTCAAGCTCAGCTACCAGTTTGAACCGGGGCAGGCGGCCGATGGGGTTTCGGTGACGATTCCAGTGGGATTACTCAACCGCGCGCCACGGCATTTGCTGGCCTGGTTGGTGCCGGGCCTGTTGCGGGAGAAATGCATACAGTTGGTCAAGGGGTTGCCGAAGGAGAAGCGCAAGCGCCTGGTGCCAGTGCCGGACTATGTTGAAAAAGCACTGGCACATTTACAGCCTGGCAATAGTGATCTGCTGCAAAGCCTGGCGTCTCAGCTGGCTTCCCTGGGCGGGACAGCCCTTGACGCTAGCGATTTAGCCGCTGCTAACCTGGATGATTATTACCGCATGAATGTGCGGGTAGTAGACGCCAGTGGTGCGTTGCTGGCGCAGGGGCGCGACCTGGCGTTGTTGGTCGAACAGTTTCGTGAGGATACCCGGCAGACGATCAATGCCAAGCAGCAGGATTCTCCGGCGAGAAGCGGTATCACCCGTTGGGACTTTGGCGAGCTGTCCCGGGAGTGGCGCTTTCGTCAGGCGGGCGTTGATATCGTGTCATATCCCGCGCTGGTGGATAAGCGCGAAGCAGTCGCCATCGAGCTCTGTGACTATCCCACTGAAGCGACAGGGCGCCATCGACTGGGCGTATTGCGACTGTTGCGCCTGGTGTCCGCGCAACAGGTAAAATTCCTGCGCAAACAGTTACTGCGGGGCAATGAATTTATTCTCGCGGTGGCTGGCGCGCAATTGGAGCGTGGAGCTTTAGTAGACGATTTGATCGATGCCGCTTATGTGCAGGCCATGGAGTTGAATAGCGAACTGCCGTATACCGAGCAGGCATTTGGCAGTTTGCTGAATGCCGGTAAGGGTAATGTGATTACCATAGCCAATGATATCGAGGCAGTCCTGCTCAATTCCCTGAAGGTGCTGGGGGATGTGCGGCAAAAACTCGCCGCAATGGATGTGCATAAGTGGCAGGATACCCGAGCGGATATCGAGGAGCAGCTCTCTCATTTGTTCGCGGCTTCATTTTTGCGCGATACGCCCGCTGATGCCCTGACACAATATCCCCGTTATATGAAGGCCCTGCGCACACGTTTGGAGCGTTTATCCGGACAGTATCCCAAGGACCAGAAATACACCGAATTGTTACAGTCCCTGTCACAACCAGTGTTCCAGGCCGCTGGCCAGTGCGCGGGCTTGTTGACCCGTTGCAACGAGGCCCGGGACTACAGGTGGATGCTGGAAGAGTTCAGGGTTTCGCTGTTTGCCCAGAACCTGGGCACCCGGCAGGCAGTCTCGGAAAAACGCCTGGGTGAAAAGTGGCAGGCGGTGCGCTCGTGGTTGGATAAAAACCCCTTTTAAACAGTGGATATAGGTGGGTAATTATTTTGCTCACCCAGGGTACGTAATGAAACTTCCAGTTTGATACTCTGTCATAGTTTTCACGAATGCAGTTTTGCGGTGGCTCAGGTCGCCACAGCGCTTCGGGCTTTACAAACCAGAAAATTAATCAAAATACAGGATAATTATCATGGCAAATTTTAGAAAACCCTTAGCGACTGCCCTGGGCGCCGCATTCCTCGCGAGCTCCATTGCTCCGCTGGCATCTGCCGCCAGCAACCCTTTCTCTGCACAGCAGCTCTCCGGGGGTTACGACCTGGCGAATTACGATAAGCACGGTGGTGAGAAAGCCGAAGGCGAAGGTAAGTGCGGCGAAGGCAAATGCGGTGCTGATAAGGCAAAAGCTGAAGGCAGTTGCGGTGGTGACAAGGCAAAAGCTGAAGGCAGTTGCGGTGGTGACAAGGCCAAAGCTGAAGGTAGTTGCGGTGGTGACAAGGCCAAAGCTGAAGGTAGTTGCGGTGGTGACAAAGCTGCAGGCGAAGGTAGTTGCGGCGCCAAGTAATGCCTGAACGAAACCGGGAATTCCACGGAGCGGGACTCGGTTTAAGGCGGGCCCTTATGGGCCCGCTGCTTTCTATGGACCATGGATCGGTAGATTTTATGGAGGCGGCGCCGGAGAACTGGATTGGCGTAGGCGGCCGTTTCGGCAAGCAGTTTCGCAACCTGGCGGAGCGTTATCCCATTGTATTGCACGGCTTGTCGCTGGATATCGGCGGCCCGGACCCTATTGATGAGGACCTGGTCAGGGCAGTGCGGGTTTTAATGGATGAAGTGGAAGTGCCCATCTACAGTGAGCACCTGACCTATTGCGCAGCTGAGGGCCATCTCTATGACCTGCTGCCTATTCCTTTTACCGAAGAGGCTGTGCACTATGTGGCGGCTCGGGTGCGTCAGGTGCAGGATATTATCGGGCGCCCGCTAGCGCTGGAAAATGCGTCTTATTATGCGCAGCCTTGCGCCGCTATGGACGAAGCCCAGTTTATCACTGCGGTGTTACAAGAGAGTGGTTGCGACCTCTTGCTGGACGTGAATAATATTTACGTTAACAGCATCAATCATCGTTACGACCCGATCGAGTTTCTCGACGCCCTGCCTCTGGATCGGGCCCGATACATTCACATCGCAGGTCATTACGACGAGGCGGAAGACCTGAAAGTGGATACCCACGGTGCGGATGTGGTCGATCCGGTGTGGGCACTTCTGGTAGAAGCCTACTCGCGGGTAGGGCCATTGCCTACCCTGCTGGAGAGGGATTTTAACCTGCCTCCCTTGAGTTCACTACTGCAGGAAGTGAACCGAATTCGAGAGCTACAGCAAAGCAGCCGGCATGACCTGGCTGAGGCAGTAGGTTAGGGCATGGCTTCTTCTGCCCTGAAAGATAGCCAGATGCAAATGGCGCGGTATTTGCGCGATCCAACAAAACAGCCGCCCCCGGCTGGCGTTGAGTCGCGGCGCCTGAAGATTTATGAAGACCTCATCTACAACAATATCGAAGGTTTTTTAAGCGGCGGCTTTCCGGTACTGCGCGGTCTCTATAGCCCTGCAGACTGGCATGCACTGGTGCGTACCTTTATTGATCAACACCGCTGCCATACCCCCTATTTCCTGGAGATCAGCCAGGAATTTTTGAAGTTCCTGATGGAGGGTTTCGATGCGCGGGAATGTGACCCTCCCTTTCTGGCAGAGCTGGCTCATTACGAGTGGGTGGAGCTGGTGCTGGACGTCTCGGAGGATACATTGCCCGAGCCTGTTGCGGTAACGGATGTCCTCGAGGCCGTGCCCCACCTGTCTCCTCTGGCGTGGTCTCTCAGTTACCAGTTTCCCGTGCACCGCATTGGGCCTGCATTCAGGCCGACCGAAGCAGTCGAACCAAGCTACCTTGTGGTCTATCGCGATCAGCAAGACCATGTTCGCTTTATGGAATTGAACGCCGCAGTGGCGCGCTTGCTGGAGCTGGTTCGGGACAATGACACGGCCCGCAGTCGTGACCTGCTAAGTGTGCTGGCGCGTGAAATGGAGTCGCCTGAAGAGCCAATTCTGGCCTTTGGTAGCGACCAGTTGCAGCAGTTGATTGACCAATCTGTGGTGCTTGTCACGTAAGCGGGCGATTACCGCTATCCTGTTGTTGCTACTGCATCGACGTGCGCGTAACATCTTTCATCAAGACTTTTCACGTGCCTGTTAAATGACTTCAGTTCGCTACTTGTTGCTCCTTTTTCTGGTGCTCCCCCATGCGCCAGCAAGAGCTATGGATGAGCAGCATGACATCGACCCCTGGGAGCCGATGAATCGTAGTATCTTCGCGTTCAACGAAAGCCTCGATAAGTACCTGCTGCGTCCGGTGGCCAAGGGCTATCGCTGGGTCCTGCCTGATGCCATGGAGCGGGGCGTGACCAATTTTGTTGCCAATATCTACGAGTTCAATACTGCCTACAATTCCCTACTACAGGGGCGTCCGGAAGATGCTTTCGACAGTAGTGGTCGATTTATCATCAACAGCACATTTGGGCTGTTCGGCCTCTTTGATCTCGCAACCTATATGGGAATAGAGCATAAGCCCGCTGATTTTGGCCAAACCCTGTTCGTATGGGGCGTGGAGCAGGGGCCGTTCATTATGGCCCCCCTGATTGGCCCTCGCACCGCCCGCAGTGGGGTGGGCTACCTGGTAGATACCTATACTTCCATACCGGCGTTGATTGACGATACGGAACTGGCCTACCTATTCTGGACAGTTGAAGTCATCGATATTCGCGCGCGACTGATCAAGGCTGATCAATTGATCTCAGGTGACCGCTATATTTTCATACGCAATGCCTACCTGCAGAGGCGGAAAGTGTTCCTCAACGGTGGCAAGATAGACGATAGTTTTTCTGATTTCCAGAAAGATGAAGAGTACGAAGAGTTCTAGTTTTGTCCACTGCTGTGACCTTCCGATGCAATACGGCCCTGAATGGCACTAAAACTGTAAAATCCTGCCTAAAGCACGATCTTCCATGTTGCCTGACCAGCATGATGGGCGTAGTGTCACGCTCAATGCACCATCAAAGTCTTATATGATGGCTTCAAAAGGCAATCTACTCGTAATTGATGATCAACCGGATCGCGCCAAAGCGCTGGCGGATCTCCTGTTGTCCTCAGGTTTTGACGTCCAGGTCATTATCGATGTCGAAAATGCCAGTTATACCCTGGGTGGCAATAGTGGCCTGGATGTTATTTTGTGCGAGTTGAATCTCAAGGATTTCTCCTGGGCCGATGCTCGCCATGCCCTGGGCAAGATGGACGTGCAAGTACCGGCCATTATGCTCAGTGAAGTTGCTGATGCCGAGCGCATGATGACAGCCCTGCGGCTGGGTGCGAGTGACTTTTTCCTGCGCCCCATAGAGGACAAGGATGCCCTGGTCAGGTCCATTGAGCGTTGTGTTCGCCAGCGGCGCCTACGGCGGGAATTGCACGAATCCAGCCAGCAGTTGGAAGCCACCAACCGGGAATTGCGCGGTACGGTAAAGATGCTGGAGCAGGATCAGCAGGCAGGGCGTCAAGTGCAGTTGCGGATGCTGCCGGCGACTCCGCTGGTGCTCGGCGACTACGTGTTCAGCCATACGGTCATACCCTCCCTGTATCTCAGCGGTGATTTCACCGATTACTTTACCCTGGGCGAAAGTCACGTCACCTTTTTCATGGCCGATGTTTCGGGGCATGGCAGTTCCTCTGCTTTTGCCACGGTCTTGTTGAAAAATCTCTTTGCGCGAAAGAGGTCTGACCTGTTGCGACGCAATGATGACACCATATTGAGACCAACTGCGATGCTGCAGCATGCGAATAAGGAGCTGCTGGATCTGGGGGTAGGGAAGTTTGCAACCATGATCGTTGGTTTGCTCGATATGCAGGAAAATACACTGCGCTACAGCGTGGCGGGACACCTGCCGTTGCCGGTGTTAGTGTCTGAAGCAGGCGCGGGGTATTTGCCGGGTGAGGGCTCTGCAGTCGGTATCATGGAAGATGCCGAGTACCAGGAGCACAGTGTAGATCTCCCGGACAGCTTTATGCTGGCCCTGTTCTCCGATGGCATATTGGAAATCCTGCCGCCGAAGAACCTTATCGAAAAAGAAAAATACTTCCTGGATGTGTTCGAACAGGCGGCGGATTCGCCGGGGGAACTGGTGACCCGCCTCGGCCTGGATCGTGTCGAAACTGCGCCTGACGATATCGCGGCGCTGTTCATCAGCAAGCGAGGTTGAGATGCAACAAGGGCGTATTCTTGCAGCCAGCCATGACGGAGCTTATGTCATCCGTCTGGTAGGTGATGTTCGCCTGACTTTGTGTAGCACCATCGATGACTATTTTCAGCACATGTACGAGGATCCCAATTTTGCCAGTGTCTGGGTGGATTTGTGTGAGGCTGAGGGCATAGACAGCACTACCCTGGGGCTGTTGGCCAAGCTGGCTTTGAAGATCAAGGAGAAGTTCGGTTTTGAACCGGCCATCTACTCCTGCGATCCAGGTATCAATCGCCTACTGAAGAGTATGGCGTTTCACCGCCTGTTCGACCTGCATGAAGAGGCCTGCAGAAACCCGGAGAACATTGCAGAAATTCCCACAGTCCAGGGCAGTGAGGAATCTGTTAAAAACAAGGTGATTGAGGCTCACCGCGTGCTGATGGATATCAGTGAAGAGAATCGCGAGCGCTTTAAAGATCTTATGACTGCGCTGGAGAGGGGCTAGCCTGGCGCGGCCCGACCTATCGCGGCCCGACCGATCGCGGCCCGACCTAGCCAGATCCGGCCTCCAGTTTGCATTGTATGTAATCCTGGTGAGGCACATAGATCAAATTCGCCACCTGTCGAATCAGGTGCTCCTCGTATTTGTCCACGTTGCCGTCAGCATACGCCACTACCCACATGGCACTCACCAGCTGTAGTTTTTGTTGCGCGCTGTAATAGTCGTTAATAACGCGGGTAAATTCGTATAGTGAGGTCGCTTCATCCACCCTTTTTTCGGCTGCCACTATCAAGTCGTGTACTTCCCCCTTAGGCAACTTCAGGGCATCGGTGAGAAGCTGCTCCAGGGTGTCCTGTTCGGAAGCGTCCTGGGTGAAGTCCGAGCGGGCCGTTTCAATCAGCAGTGCCGCCGCTGCCAACCGCAGGCGATGCTGGCGTGAGTCCTCGGCTTCCTGTGCAGGCAGTTCGAACAGCGCCTTGAGTGCTGCGATCATTGTCCCGCTATCAACTGTTCAAGTCGGATCTGGTCCACGACAAAATTGCGGATGCCCTCTGCCAGCTTCTCTGTCGCCATGGCGTCGTCATTCAGGGCATAGCGAAAACCGGCTTCAGAGGGCGGCAACTTTTCATCGTCACTGGCTGCAGAATCAGCGCTTAATACCCTGGGCAGCGGAGCCTCGTCCGCGGAAAGCTGTTCCAGCAGGGCCGGGCTTATGGTCAGTCGATCACATCCGGACAGTGCTTCAACCTCACCGGTATTTCGAAAGCTGGCACCCATCACCACCGTCTGGTAGCCGTGCTCCTTGTAATGGTTGTAAATGCGTTTCACCGATTGTACGCCGGGATCGTCACCCGGTTCCTTGACTTGCAGGTCGGTATTGGCCAGGTGCCAGTCCAGGATGCGTCCCACGAAGGGGGATATGAGATACACCCCGGCGTCGGCGCAGGCGGCGGCCTGGCTGTAACCAAAGAGCAGGGTCAGGTTGCAGTTGATACCCTCTGCTTCCAACTGGCGAGCGGCACAGATTCCTTCCCAGGTAGAGGCCGTCTTGATCAGGATACGATCGCGGCCTATGCCGTGTTCCTCGTACATTCCGATCAGTTTTTGGGCGCGCGCAATGGTTGCCGGGGTATCAAAGGAGAGGCGTGCATCGACCTCGGTGGAAATTCGTCCGGGAATGATGCTGAGGATTTCGCGGCCGACCTGCACCGCGAAGTGATCACAGCAGTTGGCCAGTTGCTCAGTGTCGCTTCCTCCCTGTGCCACAGCCCAGGTCCTGGCCTGTGTCAGTAGTTCATCATAATGGGGGAGGGCAGCGGCCTTGAGTAACAGGGAGGGGTTGGTAGTGGCATCCTGCGGCTCGAAGCGCCTGATGGCCTCAATATCTCCAGTATCAGCGACAACGTCTGTCATGGTTCGTAGTTGATCGAGTTTGCTTTGCATTTGCTGTGGTTCCCATGCCCCGGTAAGGATGTCGGTTGTAAGGTATTTCTGGTTATCAGCTCATTGAGATTGCTGAGGGTTCATCTCGTCCGGCTTGCTGTACCAGTCTGAAAGCCTGTTCCAGTACTTCAATGCCTGCTTCTTTCTTGTAAGCATTCTCGCTCAGGTGACGCCTGAATTTCCTTGCCCCTGGCACTCCCTGGTAAAGCCCCAGGATATGGCGGGTGATGTGGTTCAAATGCCCACCGCGAGCCAGTTGTTGTTCCACGTAGGGTAGCAGGGCGGTGATGATATCATCTCGGGAATTGGCAGGCTTGTCCATCCCATAGATAACGTCATCGACCTCGGCCAGCATCCAGGGATTCTGGTACGCCTCCCTGCCAATCATCACGCCGTCCACCTGTTCGAGATGGGCCTGGCATTCGGGCAGGGTCTGGATGCCGCCATTGACTACAATTTCCAGGTCGGGAAAATCCTGTTTCAGCTGGTATACCCAGGGGTAGTTGAGTGGTGGGATTTCACGGTTTTCTTTAGGTGACAGTCCCTGCAGCCAGGCTTTGCGCGCGTGCACAATGAACACCTCGCAGCCAGCCATCGCTACCGTTCCGACAAAGTCTCGCATCTCGTGGTAAGACTCCATGGCGTCAATGCCAATGCGATGCTTCACGGTTACCGGAATGTCACATACATCGATCATGCTCTTGATGCAGTCGGCCACCAACTGCGGCCGGGCCATCAGGCAGGCGCCAAACATTCCCGATTGTACACGGTCGGAAGGGCAGCCACAGTTCAGGTTTACCTCGTCGTAACCCCACTCCTGTGCCCATTGGGCACACCGGGCCAGGTCGGCGGGCTCGCTACCACCCAGTTGCAGTGCCACCGGATGTTCCTCTGCATTGAAGTGCAGGAATCGCTCACGGTCGCCGTGTATCAACGCACCTGTAGTCACCATTTCTGTGTAGAGCAGGGCCTGTTTGGTCAGCAGGCGCCAGAAGTAGCGACAGTTGTGGTCGGACCAGTCCATCATCGGGGCGATGGATAGGCGTCGGCTGATCTGCTTGCTTGTCGGTGCCATGTTCAGGTCGATCCTGCTATGCGATACTTTGCTGGCGGAACGCGCGTTGCCAACTGATAAAACCCCACACCGACATTATGCTGTAGCAGCCAATGAGTACCGCGTAGATATCCAGTGCGCGGTCATGGTACAGCCACACCGAGGCGAGGTTGAGAATTAGCCAGTAGACCCAGGCTTCCAATACCTTGGTAACTTCCATGTAGGTCGCCACCAGGCTGAATACAGTGGTAAACGCATCAAACAGCGGCCGTTCAGCATCGGTGAAATTGTGTACAGTGTACCCCAGTGCCAGGGCGGCTATGCTGCCCAGTAGCAGCGCCCACCAGTGAAGTCGCCTGGGCCACTTGATAACCGGGTTGTTGTCGGCTTCGATGCGCCGGTGCCAGCGCAGCCAACCCCAACAACCCATTACCACATAAAACCCGTACAGGAAGGCTTCGGAGTACAGGCGTGCATCGATGAACAGGTAAATGCTCAGCAGGCTACCGGCAATACCGAAAGACCAGCAAATAATCTTCTCCCTGATCAGGAATACGATATAGATGAGGTTGGCACCGGTCGCCAATATTTCTACAATCAATGCTGTAGACAGTTGATCTGTCATGATTTACTAATTTCCATACATTTCTCTTTAATATTTTACCGTGCGGTGGAAGCTTGCCAATGACACCAACTTGCCTTGATCAGGGGCTGATTGTCACGGACGTTGCCGCGCTGCCAGTTACGCCTTTGCGTCGATGCCTGCGCAACTTTATGTTGCGGGATGAGGCCTACCGCAGACGTTACCTGCAGCGAGAATTCGATTATGCCTTCGACGGATACTCCCATTATGGTCAGGTCGGCAGCAGCCATCAAGCCGCAGATGACTTGCTGTATTCCTTTGTTTTTTCGGACTTTAGTCACCGTGAGCGCTACCCCCGGGAGTTTCAGGCCTATATCCGCAATGAGTGGCCGACGCTTACCGCCACGCTGCGCGAGATTGAGTTGTCACTGCTGCGGCAATTACCGTTCGACCTCAGTAATTTTCACCGAACCTCCATAGGCCATATGATGTCGGCCAATTACTATCCACCCGTGGCCGGTTTCGATACCCCGGCCGCTGGTAATACGCGCTTATCGGAGCACCCGGATGTCTCCTTGCTCACGATTTTCCCTTTCGGCATCGACCGCGACTTCGAATACCAGGATGCCGTGGGCAACTGGCATCGCGCGCCGCCAAGCACCAACATGGTCGCATTTCCCGGCTACCTGCTCGAGTGGTTGAGTGGTGGTGTGGTCAAGGCCCTGAATCACAGGGTGCGACTTGATCGGCGCCGGAATACCGACCGCTACTCCTTTGCGGTCTTTTCCATACCCCGCCCGGATACAATACTCTTGAGTAAGCCCCCGAAGCAGGGGGCTGAGGCGGAACAGCTGAGCGCCCGTGATTATTTCCAGCAGTATACCGGCCTCTGGGATTACTAAAGCCTGTCCTGCGTATCGCTCAGAAAGAGTAGTTGCGCCGAATCGCTGGTCATTTTGACGGTGGCATGCACGATTGGTCCAGTGAAGAAGAACGAAATGGCACTAAAATCAGGCCGTTTTGCAAAGCTTCGTGGGCACTGGGCCATTTATTTGTACTGCACTTAGACGAGATCAACCAATACCTGTAAACTTTCATAAAATAGACATCCGACTTGTTCGGATAGTCGGGAGGAGAGCATGAGATACTTACTAATTCTGCTAATGAGCCTGTCCCTGTTCGCTTGGGGCGACTATGATAATCGGGACGGCTACGACGATCGGGATGACTACGATGATCGGGATGACTATGACGATCGGGACGATGATGACTCTCTGAGAGATCGTTTAGAAGACGGGGCAGACAATATGGATGACGCTATCGACGACTTCCTGGACTAAGCAACGCTATAAAGACGAAGATTTTTGGGGACTGTTTAGTTGCTTGCCTTACGGACAATTGAGGAGACCGTCCCCAGATTTCCGAACATGCTCGAAGTGGCGCTTAAAACGCTTCGACAGACAAGTCCAGCAATGCCGGCACGTCGCTCGGCGCGGGATGATCGCATATCACTTGCACCTTTTTCGTTTTATACTTTGGCCAGACATGGATGATATTAGGCGAATAAATGGTAACTCGGACGGGTAAATTAATGACCTTGATTAGTTCATCTGGCTCTGTGAGCCAGCAAGCTCGCCACGAGTTCCATCCGACGCGACCGGCTCCGGAAGAGGAACACAGCGAATTTATGATGGCTGGCGGAGTACTGGGCGCTATTGGCGAAACACCTCTTGTCCAGCTTAAAAAGATCTTCGGGGCCACACATTTCGACTGCTTCGCGAAAC
>CBDTVJ010000031.1:0-16537 GCA_965363655.1 uncultured Halieaceae bacterium
GCTCAGGCAGCCATTGCCGCCATTACCCGCGTAAACCTTGATACTTGCCTCATCTACAAATTTCATTTGTTGCCTTGGTTATTGGGACGTCGTGTCTGGTTGAGCGCATATTGCGGATATCCCACTTCGCACGCGGTATAAAGCGTGGAAGTACATTTCAGGAAACGCTACAAGCACATCCATGTGCGCTCGAGCTCGGCCGTCCCTGGCCTCACACGTTCCTGAAATGTACTTCCACGCTTTATACCTCTACCGGAATACGATTCAGCACTCATCCTGAACATAAAAAAAAGCCCCGTCAATTGACGAGGCTTTCGATCTTTTGGCTAGTGCCGCCGACTCAGGCGCTCACCACCTGTATAAACTTGCGGCTCTTGGGGCCTTTGATTACGAATTCGACCTTGCCATCAGCAGTTGCGAACAAGGTATGATCCTTGCCAATACCAACGTTTGGACCAGCGTGGAAACGCGTGCCACGCTGACGTACGAGAATATTTCCAGCCAATACTGCTTCACCACCAAAGCGCTTGACGCCCAGACGTTTGCTTACCGAATCGCGTCCGTTACGAGTACTACCACCAGCTTTCTTGTGTGCCACTGTTCAAGCCCTCCTTTTAAGCCGTAATACCAGTTATCTTCACTTCGGTGAACCACTGGCGATGGCCAGTTTCCCTCCGATAGTGCTTACGGCGGTTGAATTTAATAATCTTGATCTTCTTGTGGCGGCCATGGGCAACCACTTCGGCAGTTACCTTACTGCCCTCTACCAGCGGAGTACCGATTTTAACGGTATCGCCACCGACCATCAGTACCTTGTCGAATTCGACAGTGTCACCAGTGGCCACTTCAATCTTTTCCAGCTTGAGGGTTTCGCCCTCAATCACGCGGTGCTGCTTGCCACCGCTTTCAATTACTGCGTACATATTACACTCCGTTTAATTAGCCTGCTCGCATTTGCAATAAAACCCTTTAATAGCAAGGGGGCAGAGCCAGGCACAAACAGTTGATTTAACTCATGACAGCCGCGTTTTGCACGCAGCAGTGTCCAGAGGGCGGCGATTTTACGCGTATCAGGTGTCCTGGGCAAGGGTTATTTTTTCTAAAAACAAGGAGTTGCGCGCCCTCCGAGGGCGCACCATAGAGGTGCATGCAGGGTAGCTTGACAGGCCCGCAGCTGCGTCCTAGCATGCGCTGGCACTTTTCATTCCTCCTTACTCTATGCAACAGATACGCGGCCCCGTCGCCCAGGAATTCGAGCGGGTCAACCAGCTCATCATCGACCAGCTGCACTCTGACGTGCCGATGGTGGAAAACGTCGGGCACTATATCGTCGATGCCGGTGGTAAACGCCTGCGACCGCTGCTGGTGCTACTCAGCGCTGCCTCCCTGGGGCCATGCGATGATAAACATATCAAGTTCGCCGCCACCATAGAATTTATCCACACAGCCACCCTGCTGCACGATGATGTGGTCGACATCTCCAGCCTGCGCCGGGGGCGACCCACGGCCAATGCGGAGTTCGGCAATGCGCCCTCAGTTCTGGTGGGTGATTTCCTCTATACACGTGCTTTCCAGTTGATGGTGCAATTGGGCGATATGGATGTACTGCACCACATGGCTGACACCACCAACATCATTGCCGAGGGTGAAGTGCTGCAACTGGTTCGAGCGGGAGACGCAAACACCAGCGAGGCACAATACCTGGATGTCATCACCCGCAAGACGGCGATATTGTTCGCAGCTGCCTGCCACGGTGCGGCCGCACTTGCTGGTGAGAAGGAGTCGGTGCGACAGTCCTTGAGTGATTTCGGCCTTAACCTGGGTATCGCATTCCAGATGATCGATGATGTCCTGGACTATGCAGGCGACCCGAAGACCATGGGCAAGAATGTGGGCGATGACCTGACCGAGGGTAAAGCCACCCTGCCCCTGATCCACGCCCTGCGCGAAGGCAGCGACGCGGAGAAGGCATTGGTCCGCGATGCCATTACACAAAAAAGTGCCGACAATATCGACGACATTATCAAGGCTGTGCAACGCTGTGGCTCGCTGGATTACAGCCGCGCCCAGGCTACGCACTACCATGATCTGGCCATGCAGGCATTGAACCTCCTGCCCGCCAGCGACGCGCGCAACGCGATGGAGCGTATTACCCACCTGTCAATCAATCGCGACCACTAGACTTCCCAACAAAGTACAACTCGCAGCGTTATCCCGCTTTCGATTGCGCCAGCAAAGCGCTCTTCATATACTCGAACCCCAGCTTTTTTTGGTAGGTGACCAACAATGACCGCACGCACTTTACTTCAGGATCTCCCGGCTTTCGATGAGCTGAAGACCCATGCCACGGCGCTCAGCAACACATCCATACAGCAACTTTTCGACCAGGATGACAGCCGCGCCGCCGACTTTACCCTGGAGGCTGCGGGCCTGCAGCTCGATTTCTCCAGACACCTGCTCAACAGGGATACACTTACAGCCCTGTACAAAATGGCGGAACAGGCAGGACTGCGTCAGGCCATCGAGGACCTGTATAGCGGTCAGCATGTCAACAACACGGAGAACCGGCCAGCACTGCACACTCTACTGCGAGCATCCAGCGCGGATAGCCTGGCAGACAAATTCCGTGAAGTAAGTGCGGTACGCCAGCGTATGCAGGCGATAGCGAACAGAATCAACCAGGGAGACCACGAAGGCTATACCGGAGCGGCTATCACCGATGTGGTTAATATTGGCATTGGCGGCTCAGACCTGGGACCGCGACTGGTAACCGAAGCCCTGAAACCCTTCCACGGCACTATCCGCTGCCACTACGTCGCCAACGTTGATCCCGCTGACCTGCAGGAAACACTTGGGGCGCTTAGGCCGGAGTCCACCCTTTTTATTATCTGCTCCAAATCATTTCGCACCGAGGAAACGCTGGCCAACAGCCTCGCTGCCCGCGACTGGATGTTAGCCGGTGGTGCTTCGGCCCAGGACCTGGACAAGCACTTCCTGGCCGTCACCACCAACCTGCAGGCGGCAGCAGACTTCGGCATTCCCGCGGCCAACTGCCTACCGATGTGGGACTGGGTTGGAGGCCGCTATTCAGTCTGGTCCGCTGTCGGACTCAGCTGTGCCGTAGCGGTGGGCTGGGATCGATTCAGTGAATTCCTGGCCGGCGCCGAGGCCATGGACCAACATTTTCAAAACAGCCTGCCTGAGACCAACATGCCACTGCTTATGAGCCTGCTGGAGCTGTGGTACTGCAATTTTCACGGCGCGGGCAACCATGTGGTGCTGCCCTATGATCACAGCTTGCAGCGACTCCCTGATTTTCTGCAACAGCTGACTATGGAGAGCAATGGCAAACAGGTGAGCACCGATGGCCGCCCGCTTGCTTACAATACGGCGCCAGTACTCTGGGGATCCGCTGGCACTATGGGACAGCATTCCTTTCACCAGTTACTGCACCAGGGCACCTTGTTGTGTCCTGTGGATTTTGTACTCCCGCTTACCACGCACACAGGGCTGGCAGAGCAGCATCGTATGCTGGTGGCAAACTGCCTGGCACAGAGCCGCGCCCTGATGGTGGGCCGCTCCCTGGAGGCATGCCATGCCAGCCTGCGCGAGCGCGGCATGGATGATGCCACCGCAGCCCGGTTGGCACCGCACCTGGCCATGCCCGGTAGCCGCCCCAGTAGCGTTCTCACCATGGAATCATTGAACCCAGGCACATTGGGAGCACTGCTGGCACTGTATGAACATCGTACGTTCTGTAGCAGCCAACTATGGGGAATCAATCCCTTTGATCAGTGGGGCGTTGAATTAGGCAAGGAAATTGGCACGGAAGTTCTGGCCAGGCTCACAGACAGTGACAAGGACAGCGACATGGATGCCGCTACCGAACGGTTGATCAAGGCCTGGCGGCAGGCGCAAAACTGACGCCCGGCCGACCACGCCTGCGAAAAAGCGCTTCAGCCGTCGATCAGGGCCAGCAACTCGGCGGTTTTACGCTCCATCAAGGCATGATCACCGCGGGCCTCGACATTAAGCCGCACAACCGGCTCGGTATTGGACATTCTCAGGTTAAAGCGCCAGTCTCCCATAGACAGGCTCAGGCCATCCACGTGGTCTGCGGATTCTGCCTGACCACCATAGACCTCCTCGACCTTCGATAAAACCGCTGCCGGGTCTTCGATGGTGCGATTAATCTCGCCACTGCACGGGTAAGCCGCCATACGCTCGGCAACCAGGGCAGACAAGGGCTCACCGCCACTGCTGATCAGGCCGGTCACCAACAGCCAGGGAATCATGCCACTATCGCAATAGGCAAAATCGCGGAAATAGTGATGGGCACTCATTTCGCCGCCATAGACCGCGTCTTCCAGTCGCATACGCTCTTTGATAAAAGCATGCCCCGTCTTACTCTGCACAGCCTCGCCACCCAGTGATTCGACAATATCAACCGTATTCCAGGTCAGGCGTGGGTCGTGCACGATGCGCCCCGGTCCCTGCTGCTTGAGGAAAGCTGCCGCCAACAGCCCCACAACGTAATAGCCCTCTATGAATTCGCCGCGCTCGTCGAAAAAGAAACAACGGTCGAAGTCGCCATCCCAACCCAGGCCCAAATCAGCACCGTGCTCGCGCACGGCCGCTATCGCCGCTATGCGATTCTCAGGCAGCAGTGGATTGGGGACGCCATTGGGGAAATTGCCGTCCGCCTCGTGATGCAGCTTAATGAACTCAAATGGAAGATGCGGCTCCAACAGGTCAACCACCCTGCCAGCGCCACCATTACCGGCATCCACCACAATCTTCAACGGTTTCAGGCTCGCCACGTCCACATAGGACAGCAGGTGCTGCACATAAGCCTCGGATGTATCCAGAGAATGCAACTGACCCGGCTGGGCAGCGGGAGTGAACTCATCCTTTTCCGCCAGCGCCTTGATATCAAACAACCCGGTATCGCCTGAGATCGGGCGTGATTCCTCACGCACAAACTTCATGCCATTGTAGTCTTTAGGGTTGTGGCTGGCAGTTACCGCGATACCGCCATCCATGCCGGCATGAGAGGTTGCGAAATAAATCTCCTCTGTACCACACATACCAATATCGTAAACATCCACACCCTGTTCCAGCAGGCCCTGGGTCACCGCAGCCTTGATGGACTCACTACTCAAACGGATATCATGCCCGATCACCACCTGGCGTGGCTTCACCACTTCAGCGTAGGCCCGCCCAATGCGGCGAGCGATATCTTCATTGAGTTGGTCGGGTACGCGTCCGCGTACGTCGTATGCTTTAAAACAGGTAATCTCTTGCACCGGCACTCTCTCTAAACCGTCTAGGTCATCTCTTTGTAATAGTGTTCATAGATGAAATTGGTGGCCTCCACAAATCCGGGCACGCTGCCACAGTCAAAACGGCGCCCCTTGAACTTGTAGGCCAGCACAAAACCTCTTTGGGCCTGGATTTGCAAGGCGTCGGTAATCTGGATTTCCCCGTTCGCTCCGGGCTCCGTCTCCCTCAGGATGTCAAATATATCCGGGGTAAGGATGTATCGCCCGATGATTGCCAGGTTTGAAGGCGCGTCTTTTGGATCGGGCTTTTCCACCATCTCGTCTACACGGTAGATGCCATCCTTGAGAGCTTCCCCCTTGATTACACCGTATTTGTGGGTTTCATCTTCTGGCACTTCCTGGATGGCAACAATGGAGCAACGAAACTGCTTGTACAATTCCGCCATCTGCGCCAACACCCCGGGTCCATCGTTGACGCAAAGGTCATCCGAAAGCAACACGCCAAAGGGTTCGTTGCCGATAAGCGACTCGCCAGTCAATATGGCGTGGCCAAGGCCTTTCATTTCCCGTTGACGCACCTGGGTAAAGACACCCTGTTCCAGAACATCGCGGATACTGGCAAGGTAGGCCTCTTTGCCACTGCCTGAAATCTGGTGCTCCAACTCATAGCTGATATCGAAATGGTCGGTGATCGCGCGCTTACCTCGACCCGTCACCATCGCGCAGGTAGTCATCCCTGCCGCAATAGCCTCCTCCACACCATATTGCACCAGTGGTTTGTTGACCACGGGCAACATTTCCTTGGGCATACTCTTGGTTGCAGGAAGAAACCGGGTGCCATAACCGGCGACCGG
Source organism: uncultured Halieaceae bacterium (assembly GCA_965363655.1). Classification (GTDB taxonomy): domain Bacteria; phylum Pseudomonadota; class Gammaproteobacteria; order Pseudomonadales; family Halieaceae; genus Marimicrobium. The sequence goes on from CBDTVJ010000031.1 coordinate 6,137, forward strand.
AAAAAGGCATTTATTGATCAAAATTGGAAACCTCCATCAAGTTAAACTGTTATTTACTGCGACCGTACACATCTTCAAAGCGCACAATATCATCTTCACCCAGGTAGGCGCCGGACTGGACTTCTATCAATTCCAGCGGGATACGCCCCGGATTGGCCAACCTGTGCTTGTGCCCCAATGGGATATAGGTGGATTCATCTTCCCCGAGCATGAAGACCTTGTCTTCGCAGGTGACCTCGGCGGTACCGTTCACCACAATCCAGTGCTCCGCACGATGATGGTGCATCTGCAGGGAAAGTGTCTGCCCGGGATTAACTAAGATTCTCTTCACCTGAAATCGATCGGATGTCACCAGCGATTCGTAAGAACCCCAGGGCCGATAGACGCGCAGGTGCAATGCAGCTTCGGAACGTCCCTGTTCCTTCAGGATGTTGACGATACGCTTGACGTCCTGCACATTCTCACGATTGGCAACCAGTACCGCATCGGCTGTTTCAACCACCACCAGGTTGTCTACACCGGTAGCCGCTACCAGGCGGGAATCACTGCGAAAATAACTGCCACTGCAGTTGTCCAAAATAACATCACCTTTGCAGACGTTACCGCCGCTATCGCGTTCAGCCACTTCCCACAGAGCAGACCAGGCACCGACGTCACTCCAGCCACACTCCAGTGAAACGACACCACCAGCGTCGGTATTCTCCATCACCGCATAGTCGATGCTATCGCTGGGACATTGATCAAAAGCGTCTGCGTCCGGGCGGACAAAGTCCATATCCACAGAGGCACCGGCCATCGACTGTTGGCAACAAGAGAGGATTTCGGGAGCATGCTGAGCCAACTGGTCGAGGTAGCTCTGCGCCCGCAGCAGGAACATACCGCTGTTCCAGAGATAGCCGCCATCGTCGAGATAGGCCTGTGCGGTCCGGGCATCCGGCTTTTCGACAAAGCGCTCAACATCAAACAGGTCATCCCCCAGGAAAGACCCGCATTTAATATAACCATACCCGGTTTCCGCAGCCGTCGGCACTACACCGAAAGTCATCATGCGCCCCTCTTCGGCCATTTTCATGGCCTTGCCAACCGCGTCGACAAAAGCGGCGACATCCTGTATCAGGTGATCAGCTGGAAGCACTAAAAGAGTAGCCTCTGGATCAGCCGCTAACGCCTGCAGTGCGGCCAGAGCCACAGCGGGTGCCGTGTTGCGCCCCTGGGGCTCCAATATCAGTGCACTGGGACGCAGTTCCAACTGCCGCAGCTGCTCCGCCACCATGAAACGATGCTCTTCGTTGCACACCACCAGAGGAGCCGCCGCTTCCAGGCCAGAGGTACGCTGCAGGGTCTCCTGCAACATGGATAGCTCCCCCGCGAGGGGTAAGAACTGCTTGGGGTGGGACTCCCGGGATACCGGCCACAATCTACTGCCGACTCCACCGGATAAAAGTACGGGTGTTAACATGTGGTTCCCTTGTCCCCTGTCGATATATTCTTATATTGCTAGTATTCTTTAGTGTCACGATGCCGCAGCACGCAGCGCACTATAGTATCCGAAGGCCGAATTTTTGGCCAGTAAACCACTGGACTTGTAACTTCCAGCTATTAGAATGGTTTCGTTCACTGTCTCAACTTATCCTACCGGGTGAATACCCTGCTAGCGCGAGGGTGTGCTGCCCCTAAACCAAGGCAAAATGGACAAGCTATGATCGGTAAAAACACATACTCCAAGGACGAACTGATTGCCTGCGGTAACGGTGAGTTGTTCGGGCCCGGTAATGCCCAACTGCCAATCGATAAAATGCTAATGCTGGATCGTATTCCTCATATCAGTTCCGAGGGTGGCAGCTACGGCAAGGGTGAAATCATTGCGGAGCTGGATATAAATCCCGACCTGTGGTTTTTCGAGTGCCATTTCCCCGGTGACCCCGTCATGCCAGGTTGCCTGGGGCTGGATGCCATGTGGCAATTGCTTGGTTTTTTCCTCGGGTGGCGCGGCAATCCCGGACGTGGGCGTGCATTGGGCTGCGGCGAGGTCAAGTTCAGTGGGCAGATATTACCCAGTGCCACCAAGGTGGTCTACAACATAAACGTGAAGCGTGTGATTGAGCGCAAGCTGATAATGGGCATCGCCGACGGCAGTATCTCTGTCGACGACAGGGAGATTTATATGGCCAAAGACTTGCGAGTCGGCCTCTTCAAATCAACGGAGTCGTTCTAGACCTATGGCTAAGAGAATAGTTATCACTGGACTGGGCATTGTATCCTGCCTGGGCAACGACGCAGAGTCTGTTACGCAATCACTCTATGAAGGCCGCTCTGGCATTCGAGTCAACCAGGAACAGATCGACGTTGGCATGCGCTCACATATTGCCGGCGTTCCGAACATCGATATCGCCGACCTCATCGATCGAAAACAGTTGCGTTTCATGGGAGATGCCGCAGCGTATGCCTACATCGCCATGCAGCGGGCGATCGATGATTCAGGGCTATCTGATACAGAGGTTTCCAACGAGCGCACCGGCATCATTGCCGGCTCGGGTGGCGCTTCCTCCTCCAAGCAGACCGAAGCCTCAGACATTATGCGTGAGCGCGGCCTGCGACGCGTCGGGCCCTACCGCGTGACGCAAACCATGGGCAGCACAGTCTCCGCATGCCTGGCCACCCCGTTCAAGATCAAGGGCGTAAACTACTCCATATCCTCTGCCTGCTCCACCAGCGCACACTGCATTGGCAACGCCATGGAACAGATCCAGCTGGGTAAGCAGGACGTCGTATTCGCCGGGGGCGGTGAAGAGCTGCACTGGGAGCTGAGCTGCCTGTTTGACGCCATGGGTGCGCTATCCACGAAATTCAACGACACACCCGAAAGCGCTTCCCGGGCCTATGACGCCAACCGCGACGGCTTCGTCATTGCCGGCGGCGGCGGGATGCTGGTGGTGGAAGAACTGGAGCACGCCAAAGCCCGAGACGCTAAAATATACGCCGAATTAGTTGGTTACGGTGCCACCTCCGACGGCTACGACATGGTAGCTCCCTCGGGTGAAGGCGCAGTGCGCTGCATGCAGCAGGCCCTGGCCACGGTAGAGGGCGCCATAGACTACATCAATGCCCACGGCACCAGCACGCCCGCTGGGGATGTGCAGGAATTGAAAGCCGTGCGTGGAGCCTTCCAGGACCGTGGCTACGTTCCGGTAGTGGGGTCTACCAAGTCACTGTCGGGCCATTCTCTGGGGGCGGCGGGCGTCCAGGAAGCCATCTACGCCCTGCTTATGCAACAGCAGGGATTCATAGCGGCATCAGCCAATATTGAAACGCTGGACCCGGAGGCCGAAGGCCTGCCAATAGCCACCACCCGACATGACAATGTCGATCTGCAGCGGGTTATGTCCAATAGCTTTGGCTTTGGCGGGACCAACGCCTCCCTGGTCTTCCAGAAGTTTACCCACTAGCAGCTAGCGCCTGTCCCGGATACGGGGCAGTGCCGCGCTACCAGCACAGCACCTTGCCTGATCGCCGGGGAGGTGTCCCAAATCGGGGATCAATTACCCCGCACTTCACTATCAGGCTAACGAATCCAGCAGCAACACCTCTACCTTATCTCCCCGCTCCACGGTAGACCCGGTGGGAATAATGGCAAGGGCGTTGCAATGGCTGACTGAACTGAGCACACCCGAGCTCTGATTGGGGAACCTGTTTGCCTCTAGTCCCCGCTCCGTGTTTTCCAGTGTGACGCGCAGGTATTCCTGACGGCTTCCCGGTCGGCTCACTGTGAATTCAGCGTTGGCCCACAGGCGCGGCGGCAGCGTCTCATCGAGCCCCTGCATCTTCAGTAAAAATGGCCGGGCTATCAGGCAGAATGTTACGAACACCGACGTGGGATTACCGGGCAAGCCGATAAAAGGGGTTTCATCCACATGCCCAAAGGCGAGGGGCTTTCCCGGTTTTATAGCAAGTTTCCACAGCGCCAGTTGACCCAGGCGCTCGACCTGGTTCTTGACATGGTCTTCCTCGCCCACGGATACCCCGCCGGACGTGATAATACAGTCCGCGCGCGCCGCAGCCTCCTGCAAGGCGCGGGCGGTGGCACCGGGGTCGTCGGCAACGATACCGCAATCGACGAACTCCATATTGATCGCGCGCAGCAGCCCGCCCAGTGTGTAACGGTTGGAATTGTAGATTGTTCCATCACGCAGCTCGCCGCTGCCCGGTTCAACCAACTCGTCACCGGTCGACAGGACCGCCACTCGCAGTGGCCGATACACATTGACCGCAGCACAACCGATGGATGCAAGCAAGCCAAGATCCTGAGGACGCAGCAACCTGCCCCGGGACAGGACAGTCTCTGCCTCATCGATATCCTGTCCTCGAGGACGAATGTTCTGCCCCACCTGCACAGAGCCGCTTAAGGTAACTGCCCCCCCTTCCACCTTGCTGTTCTCTTGCATCACTACGCAATCAGCCCCCGCAGGGATAGCGGCACCGGTGAAAATTCTGGCCGCAGTCCCCGGCTCCAACGCAACGCCTACTGCCCCGGCCGGGATGCGCTGACTCACAGCCAGGGGCTGCCCGGCGTCGCTGGCCCGCAGGGCATAGCCATCCATGGCACTGTTGTCAGCCGGGGGCACCGCTATGGAAGAGATAACATCCGCAGCCAGGACATGGCCAAGGGCGTCCAGCAGGGGTAATTCAATGCGGTCAGGTGGCGGTGGAGCACCAGACAGAACTTGCGCCAGCGCCTCCTCAACCGGGAGCAAGGCGCTCAATTGCCCTGTTCCCGAACCCTGAGCACCCCCACAAAGTTACAAGGGCGGTGGCTGCTGTCCAACTGCTCGCGAATAAGGCCATTCCAGGCTGTCTTACAGGCACCAGTGGAACCGGGCATACAGAATATGACCGTATTGTTGGCGAAGCCGGCCAGCGCGCGGGATTGCACGGTGGAGGAGCCAATCTCTGCATAAGACAAGGCACGGAAAACTTCTCCGAAGCCAGCGATATCCTTGTCAAACAGGGGCCGCACAGCCTCAGGGGTGGAATCCCTGCCGGAAAACCCGGTACCTCCGGTGACCAGAACTACATCCAGCACCTCATCTGCTATCCAACCCGACAGGATTGCCCTTATCTGGTAAATATCATCCCGCACAATAGCCCTGGCCCTGGTCAGGTGCCCGGCGGCCTCCAGCGCCTCCGCCAGATACTGACCGGAGGTGTCATCGTCCACCGTTCGTGTATCTGACACAGTGAGCACTGCGATGGCCAGGGATTGGGGGCTGCTATCAGTGGCTTTCGACATTGCCATCATCTCCCGCTTGTTTTTCGTAATAGTATTTCACCATGTCTCCTATCGCGCTGCGCCAGGAGACCTGCCGAATAGCGAACGTGTTACGTAACTTGTCACAGTCCAGTGCCCTGTTGAGTGGTGTCAGGCCTTCAGGCTCACGTTCCAACTGCACCGCTGAGGAACTAAATTCAAAAAACTGGGAAGCAGAGGCCAGCACCGCCTCAGCAAATTCGTAGTAAGTGGCTGTATCCGTACTACCGTAGTGATAGACACCCCAGCTCTCAAGGCCCGTACCCAGCTGGTCGAGCAAGCCCGAGATCACCCGTGCGCCATCGTCAGCAGCCACTGGGCAACCGCGCAGATTATTATCGAGAATCAAGCTGTCGCCCTCTCGCATCGGCCCCAGCATCTGCGTGACCAGGTTGGTCCCCTCCGCCGAGAATATCGGACCTAAACGCAACACCAGGTGACGCTCGCAGCCCTGCCTGACCACCTGCTCCGCACTGGCCAGCAGCTGCCCAATCGTTTCCTCGTTGTCGGTTGCATCCTCCTCATCATACGGACGATCCAGGCGACCGGAAAACACCCTGGAGCTGGATACGTATAGATAGGCTGTATTGGTGCGCTGGCATGCCTTGGCCACCCAGTGGCAGCGTTTGAGGTCCAGTTCCTGGATCTGAAAGCCACCGTCGCCCGCGGCCTCGATACGGACATCCAACACGATATCGCACTTCGCACGTACGACACTTTTCTTTGCCTGGCGCTCACTCTTCCAGCGGCAGGCAGAACTACTCAGGGGAAGTAGCTCATGACGCCCGAGAAGTCCCTGCAGCTCGACCAGCGCCTTGCCCAGTGGTGTATCGGATCCCAATATGAGTACGCGCATCTACGATAATCCACCGATCAGGTGCTACTGACCGGCCATCAGAAAAGTCCCCTAGAACGGGATGTCGTCATCGAAATTTCCGAAATCCGCGGGAGCGGCTCCACCTTCGGCAGGCTTCGCCGCCGGAGCGGCTCGCGGGGGACTACTCTGGGAGAAGTCATCAGGGGCCTGGGTACCACCGCCCTGTCCGGCTCCGCGGCTATCCAGCATCTGCATTTCATTGCCCACGATTTCTGTGGTGTAGCGATCCTGGCCTTCCTTATCCTGCCACTTTCGGGTGCGCAGACCGCCCTCGACATACACTTTCGACCCTTTGCGCAGGTATTCACCGGCAATTTCGGCCAGCCGATTGAAAAATACTACCCGGTGCCACTCAGTCCGCTCCTGGGGTTGCCCGGTTTGCTTGTCTTTCCAGGTCTCGGATGTGGCAATCGATATATTGGTGATTGCAGCCCCCGCCTGGGTATACCGAATCTCCGGGTCATTGCCCAGGTTGCCTACCAGGATGACTTTATTGATGCCCCGTGCGGCCATAGGAATTCCTCATTTCTACACAAAAATCGATACAGGATTTGACTGTGGACTATAGCAACCCCAACCTGCAATTGCGACAGCAACTCCAGCCAAAGTCCACCAATAGAGCACCCAGACAAGCCGAGGACCCGGCTAAACCTGCCAGCGTCAGGTATCGGACAATGAGCTGGTCGTCATCTTCCCGGCCCCTGCTATGGGGTGAGCCGCCAGCAGGATCACCAGCCACCAGCAGGCAGCCAATAACAGGCATACGCCGAGCAACACGCCCTGGCCCCACTGCTGAATCAGCCAGCCACCTGCAGCGCCACCGGCGAAAGCGCCGAGGAACTGACAGGTAGAGTAGACGCCCATGGCAGTTCCCTTGCCTCCAGCGAACACTGTCTTGCTCACCAGGGACGGCAGCGTCGCCTCAAGATAATTAAAACCGACGAAGAAAACCCACAGCCCGACGTAGAACAACAGGTTGGTAGTGGTGAATCCCAGCGTTGCAATCGCCGCGAACACCAGGGCTATGCCCAGCAGGAACATCTGCCGGGGCCTACCGCCGCGTTCCGCCAGCATCATCATTGGCACCATGCCAACAATCGACAGCAGCAGCGCGGGCAGATAGACCTGCCAGTGTTGCTCACGGTCGATGCCCGCCGTCTGTTCCAGGAACCCGGGCACCACCATAAAACAGGCCATCAGGATAAAATGCAGGACAAATACCCCAAAGTTAAGCCTCGCCAGCTTTGGATCGGCAAGACTGCGACCTATCAGCCCCGCCCTGGCCCCCACTTCCTGGTGCTCCATCCCCACTGCGGGTGGTGCAGGGACCACCAGCACTACAATCGCCACGCCACACAGAGCGAGCAAAGCGGTAAACCAGAATACGCCTGACAGGCCTGCAAAGGCGGCCACTACCGGGCCCAGCACAAGAGCTACAGCAAAAGAGAGGCCAATACTCATTCCGACCAGTGCCATCGCCTTGGTGCGCTGCTCTTCGCGCGTCAAGTCCGCCACCAGGGCCATGACTGTACTGGCGATGGCCCCGGCTCCCTGCATCGTGCGACCCAGGATGATGCCGGTGACGCTATCGGACAGTGCGGCAATCACACTACCCAGGGCAAACAGCAACAAGCCAAAAATTATTACCGGTTTGCGCCCTACCTGGTCCGATAACCAGCCAAAGGGGATCTGCAGGACGGCCTGGGTCAGGCCATAGACGCCCAGCGCAAGGCCAATAAGGACAGGGGTGGCGCCAGGCAGATCTGCGGCATAGAGCGCCAGCAGCGGCAGCACCATGAACAGGCCCAGCATACGGAAGCTATAGAGCAGCGCCAGAGAGCCTACCGTGCGCCGCTCCAGCGCTGTCATGGAATTTTCAGTAATCATAGATCATAGATAGATAGGGGCGTGGATAAAGCAGGAATTGATCCGAGCGGAGATAGCGGATTATGGTACCAGTTTAACCAACTGTGCGACATCCACTGGCCAGTATTGGACGTAAAATACTACATCCTTTTGCCAGAGATACGGCGATAGGCCTATACTGCCGGGTTGCTGTTTTAATTCTGTACCAGAGGTCCCATGGATACTATTCAAGTACGCGGAGCGCGCACTCACAACCTCAAGAATATCGATCTGGATATTCCCAGGGATAAGCTAGTGGTAATCACCGGCCTGTCGGGGTCCGGCAAGTCATCCCTGGCATTTGACACACTCTACGCAGAGGGGCAGAGGCGCTACGTGGAGTCCCTATCCACCTATGCCAGGCAGTTTCTTTCCATGATGGAAAAGCCCGATATAGATCATATCGAGGGGCTGTCCCCGGCCATTTCCATCGAGCAGAAGTCTACATCACATAACCCCCGCTCCACCGTCGGCACCATCACCGAAATCTACGACTACCTGCGCCTGCTATTCGCCCGGGTCGGCGAACCACGCTGCCCTGACCACGGTCTCAATCTCCAAGCACAGACAGTGAGCCAAATGGTCGATACGGTACTGGCCATGCCCGACGGCACCAAGCTTATGCTATTGGCGCCGGTAATCCGCGACCGCAAGGGCGAGCACTTGCATGTTTTTGAGGAACTACGGGCGAATGGTTTCGTGCGTGCCCGTATTGACGGCATCGTGACGGATCTCGATGATACTCCCGATCTGGACAAAAAGAAGAAGCACCATATAGAAGTCGTCGTAGACCGCTTTAAGGTGCGTGATGATCTGGGTATCCGCCTGGCAGAATCCTTCGAAACCGCCCTGGCGCTGACCGATGGTTTGGCCACCATCAGCTACATGGACGACAGCGCCGGGGAAATCAGCTTTTCCGCGCGCTTTGCCTGCCCGCAATGTGGCCACAGCATCGAGGAACTGGAGCCGCGGATATTTTCCTTCAATAACCCGGCGGGGGCCTGCAGCGGCTGCGATGGCCTCGGAGTGAAACAGTACTTCGATGCAGATCGCCTGGTGCTATACCCGGATTCCAGCCTGGCCGAGGGGGCCATACGCGGCTGGGACCGGCGCAATGTGTACTACTTTCACATGCTCAACTCCCTGGCAGAGCACTATGGCTTTGACATCGATGCCCCTTTCGAAAAGTTGAGTAAAAAACACCGCCAGATCATTCTCCAGGGCAGTGGCAAGCAGGAAATCAGCTTCGCCTATATCAATGATCGCGGGGACGTATTCAATCGCACCCACACTTTCGAAGGCATCATCCCCAACATGGAGCGCCGCTATCGCGATACAGACTCACAGTCCGTGCGCGAAGAACTGTCCAAATTCCTGGCCACCCAACCGTGCCCCGATTGCCACGGCACACGCCTGCGACGGGATGCCCGTCACGTGTTCGTGGATGAACACTCCCTGCCCAGTATCACCGCCATGCCAGTAGGCGAAGCGGAGCTCTACTTTGGGCAACTGAAGCTGGAGGGCAGGCAGGGGGAGATCGCCGACAAAATCCTGAAAGAGCTGCGCGCCCGCTACCGCTTCCTGGTCGATGTGGGGCTCAACTATCTCAGCCTCAATCGCAGCGCCGAAACACTTTCTGGCGGTGAAGCCCAGCGCATCCGCCTGGCCTCGCAAATTGGAGCAGGCCTGGTAGGCGTCATGTACATCCTCGACGAACCTTCGATCGGCCTGCACCAGCGCGATAATGAACGTCTGCTGGCCACCCTTACCCACCTGCGGGACCTGGGCAATACAGTATTGGTGGTGGAACACGATGAGGAGGCGATACGCAGCGCTGACCATATCATTGATATTGGGCCTGGGGCGGGAGTCCACGGCGGCAGGATCGTGGCCTCAGGCACCTATGAGGACATCCTCAACAGCGAGGACTCTCTCACCGGCGCCTATCTTTCCGGCAAGCGAAAAATTGAAATACCGGTCAAGCGGACAAGCTATGACCCCAAGCGTATATTGAAACTCGAAGGCGCCACCGGCAATAACTTGCAGGCGGTGACCCTGGAGATTCCCGTGGGCCTGCTAACCTGCGTTACGGGGGTGTCCGGCTCCGGGAAATCCACCCTGATTAACAGTACGCTCTATCCCATAGCCGCAACCGAACTCAACGGTGCCACCACGTTGACGCCCGCACCCTATGAAGACATCACGGGTATGGATCAAATTGATAAATGTATCGACATTGACCAGAGCCCCATCGGTCGCACACCGCGCTCCAACCCGGCAACCTACACTGGCATTTTCACCCCGGTCCGTGAGC
>CBDTVJ010000032.1:0-16482 GCA_965363655.1 uncultured Halieaceae bacterium
CTGCACAACGAAGACTACCGCGAGTCGGCCGCCAGGCTATTGCCATTTAAATAGCGTTCATAGGGAGACACCATGAGCACAGAGCATACTCCACTCATTCTGCAGCGGGATGGGCCTGTCGCGGTAATCATTAACAACGACGCCCCGATCAACCGCATGACGCTGGAATTTATTGATGAGTTGGAACAGGTCATCCCCCATCTGGCGGAGGACAGCAGTGTTCGCGCCATCGTAATCCGCGGTGCCGGAGAGGAAAATTTCTCCGTTGGTATGAACCTCAAGCAACTGGGCGATGGCATTGCACAAAAAGGTAGCATCGACGCTCTGCTGGACCAGCGCTTACGCGTACTCACCATGATAGAGAACCTGGAAAAACCGGTGATCGCCGTGCTTTGCGGCTTTTGCCTCGGCGGTGGACTGGAACTGCCACTGGCTTGTCATTTCAGGCTCGCGGCACTTGAGGGCGCGCAAATAGGATTACCGGAGCTGGATATAGGCACCGTACCCGCCTGGGGCGGCACCGCACGACTCTCCCGCTGTGTCGGCCGTGACCAGGCCCTGGATATCATTCTGCGCGCCAGGAAAATCTCCGGGCCCAAAGCCCTGGAAATCGGGCTGGTTCAGGAAGTGTGGCCAAACGACGTACTGCAGCAAAAGGCACTGGATCTGGCACATGAACTTTCGGCCATGCCACCCTGGTCGGTAGCCGGTGTCTTGCAGTGCGTGGTCGGTGCGGGGCAAGCTTCACTGGACGAGGCGCTGGCCGTAGAGCGACAGGCCGTGCACAAAGTGTCTTCAGGCAAGCACCAGATGGAGGGGATGATGGCCTTCATGGAAAAACGCCCACCGGACTTTTCGGGCGATCCGGACTAGCGGTTTAACGCCCCTGCCACACCAGCAAGCGGTTATTGGCGGGCATATCACAATCGCGCTGCAGGGCAAATCCTGCGTCCTCGGCCAGCTGATTCACTGCTTCAAAATCGCGTATACCACTTTGGGGATCTCGCTGTGCCAACCACTGGTCGAACCGCGCATTGCTGTCGCTGGTGTACTTCCCGTTATAGTTGAAGGGTCCATAAACCGCCAACACCGTGTCCCCGGGAGCATCATCCGCAAGACGGGCGAAAAAAGCTCGCACAGCCGCCAACGCCATGATGTGCAAACTGTTGGCGGTGAACAATGCAGTGGGAATAGCCACTGGCCACGGTGCGTCTTGCACATCGAGTGCCAGCGGCAGGGCCAGGTTAGACCCTTCATAGGCCGAGCAGCGCGGCTGTAGCAGCGGCAAATTTCCAGCCAGTTCGCTCGGCTGCCAGCGCAGCCAGGGCATATTTTCAGCGAAATGGCAGGCATGCTGCCCAGAGCCACTGGCTATTTCCAGAATTTGCTCCCGGCCAGCAAAAACCTCCAGCAATTCCTCTAGAATAAAAGGCTTGTTGTTTTCGCAGGCCTGGGAAAACGGCAGGCTAGCCACTGGCAACTACCTCCTGCACTATGAGCTGGCGGGAGGGGCATCCCGTGTGAACACCAGCTCCCTGGCGGTGGATTCCGCCTTGTTGTAGCGATAGCCGTCGGTCCTGAATTTTTTCATCTCTGCAGGCTCGTTCAGCTCCCTGTCCAGAATAAACCGGGCCATCTGGCCGCGCGCTTTCTTGGCATAAAAACTGATTATCTTGTACTTGTCACCCTTGAGGTCCTTGAATACCGGAGTGATGATCTCGGCATCGAGGTCCCTGGCGTGCACAGACCTGAAGTACTCATTGGACGCCAGGTTTACCAGCACCTTGCTACCTGACTTTTTAAACTGGCTGTTAAGCGATTCAGTAATGGCATGGCCCCAGAACTCGTAGAGATTCTTACCACCACTATTGGTAAATTTCAGGCCCATTTCCAGGCGGTAAGGCTGCATCAAATCCAGCGGGCGCAGCAGTCCATACAGCCCCGACAGGATACGCAGGTGTTGCTGCGCAAACGCCAGCTGCGCCGCACTCAGGGTATTCGCTGCCAGGCCGGTATAGACGTCTCCCTTGAAAGCCAGGATCGATTGCTTGGCATTGTCCAGGGTAAAAGGCGTCCCCCAGTTCATGAAGCGCTGGTGGTTCAGCTCGGCAATTTTTTCACTCACCCCCATTAGCGCCCGAATATCCTCGGGACTGAGGCTGCGAGCGTCATCAACCAACGCGGCGGAGCGCTGCAAGAACTCCGGCTGAGTTTTCTTGCGTGTCGTGGGTGGGGTTTCAAAATCCAGCGTTTTAGCGGGGGAAATAACGGTTAGCATTTGCTCGGATCCAGGTTCAGGAATGATACGGAAACACTTCCCACATCGGGGAGATGAACTATCATACTCTGCAAGCACATTTTCAAAAAGACCTATCATTTCAAGGGGCAAATACTCCATAAAGGAACACCAGGCCAAAGCTTAAAGGCATAGCGTAGCAAGCTGAAAGCCTGTGTTATGGTATTCTGCGACTACATAACCAAAAAGATCGTTGCACTATGCATTTCCTGCACGCCTGTGTGCATACTATAGACGCTTTCACCGACCGCTGCGGACGATTTCTGGCCTGGCTGACCCTCGGCATGGCTGCGGTCACAGCGCTTATCGTAATCCTCCGCTATGGCTTCAACATCGGGTCTATCATGGCCCAGGAATCGGTTATTTACATGCATGGTGCCCTGTTCCTGCTGGGCGCAGCTTACGCCCTGAAGGCTGGTGCCCATGTTCGCGTCGATATTTTCTACCGCAATTTCGACCCCCGCACCAAGGCCTGGGTAAACAGCCTTGGTGGCATCGTTTTCCTGCTGCCACTCTGTGTATTTATATTGGTAAGCAGTTGGGACTATGTCAGTGAGTCGTGGGGAATGCGGGAAAGCTCTCCGGAGCCCGGTGGGATTCCGGCGGTTTACCTGCTCAAGAGCCTGCTGCCACTTGCCGCTATCAACCTCGCACTCCAGGGCGTGGCAGAAATTCTACGCAGCGCCCTGCTGTTAGCCCAGGGTGAAACCGGGTAATGGAATACCTCTCTATCTACATGTTCCTGGCGGTTTGCCTGTTCCTGATGCTGGGCTTTCCTGTGGCATTCACCCTCGCCGGCACCGCCCTGGTATTTGCCGCAGGCGGTGTACTTGCCGGCGTATTTGACGCGGGCTTCCTCTCCGCCCTCCCCGGCCGTATCTTTGGCACCGTAAACAACACCACCCTGATCGCCGTTCCCCTGTTCATACTTATGGGTACCATCCTGGAAAGATCCAGGGTGGCGGAAGAGTTGCTGCAAAGTATGGCTCGCGTTTTCGGCGGTGTGCGCGGTGGGCTGGGTATTTCTGTGGTGGTAGTGGGTATGCTCCTCGCAGCCAGTACCGGAATTGTCGGGGCCACAGTGGTCACCATGGGCCTGTTGTCGCTGCCCAGCATGCTAAAGAGTGGCTATAGCCCTGCTCTGGCCACCGGGACAATTTGCGCAACCGGGACACTGGGGCAAATTATTCCACCTTCTATTGCCCTGGTACTGCTGGGAGACATTTTGTCCAGCGCCTATCAGCAGGCACAACTCAACATGGACATTTTTAATCCCAAAACCGTCTCGGTAGGCGACCTGTTCATCGGGGCATTGATCCCGGGTCTGGTGCTGGTAGCGATGTACATTCTGTACCTCCTTGTGCAGGCGCGGATATACCCGGAGACAGCACCTTCCAGCAGCGACCAGCCAATTGACGCCGCTGAGGTGTTGCGCGGCCTGCTACCCCCATTGGCTCTCATCATGATCGTGCTGGGCTCGATCCTGGTGGGCGCCGCCACGCCGACCGAGGCTGCAGGTATCGGAGCCGTAGGCGCGCTGTTACTGGCCATAGCAAAGGGCCAGATGGATTTTCCTCGCCTGCAAGAAGCCATGCAGAACACCCTGGAAATCACCTGCATGGTATTCATGATCCTGATTGGCGCCGCCGTTTTTTCCCTGGTGTTTCGTGGATTTGGTGGCGAAGAACTGATCCATACCTTTTTTGAGGATCTGCCGGGCGGGGTAATGGGCGCGACCCTGGTGGTGATGGTGGTCATCTTCTTCCTGGGGTTCATTCTGGATTTCATCGAAATAACCTACGTGGTGGTTCCTATCGTTGGCCCCATTCTCCTGACCATGGGCGTGGACCCAATCTGGCTCGGGATCATGATTGCCCTCAATTTGCAGACCTCATTCCTGACCCCCCCTTTTGGTTTTGCCCTGTTCTACCTGCGGGGGGTTGCCCCCGATTCGGTGCCAACGAGCGCTATCTACCGGGGAGTCATTCCCTTTATAATCTTGCAGCTGCTGCTGATGGTCGCGTTGTGGTTCTGGCCAACAATGGCGACCTGGCTACCCTCCGTGCTCAAGTAAGTGGCGCCCTACCCCAATAACAGGCAACTAGCATGAACGATATTGATACCATCCCGGTACCCCATGGCGACCTGGCCCTGCAAACGGTATCGATGCCCAAAGACACCAACGCCACTGGCGATATTTTCGGTGGCTGGCTACTGTCCCAGATGGATATAGCCGGGCTGATTACTGCAATGGAGGTTGCCGGCGGACGCGCGGCGACCGTGGCCATCACGGGCATGGCATTCCTGACACCGGTGCATGTAGGCGCCGTGGTGTCCTGCTACTGCGACGTGCTGGAAATAGGCCGCAGCTCCATTCGTATCATGGTGGAAGTGTGGATCAATTCCCAGCATGACGGTGAGCCCATCAAGGTGACAGAGGGAGAGTTTGTGTTTGTCGCTATCGACGAGAATGGCCGCACCCGGGCCATTCAACAATAAACCAAGCTGACGCAGCGCCAGATCAAAGCCTTCCGCTCTTTACCAAGAGGCTCTTAACAAGACCTCATGGCAATAGCGTAGTTAGTACTCACTGTCCCCGATCACCTTGTCTCGCATGTTAATATAGGCTTGCTCGGATATGTGGTGGTAGTTGCGCACACCTTTATAGAACTCACGGTAGGAGGCATACACCTTCGCCGCCATCGGGTCCGAATCCACCAGCTTTTGCATGGCTACCTGGCTGCCCTGCCACAGGGCTTGCAATACGTCGTCCGGCAAGCGCCGTAACTGCACGCCGTGCTCGTCGATCAAGCTTTGCAGCGCCGCATTATTACGAGCAGTGTATTCGTCCAGCATGTCCTGATTCGCGGCCCTTGACGCGTACTTCACAATGGCCTGCAGGTCTTCAGGAAGGGCTTGCAGGGACTCTTTGTTGACCACGAATTCCAGAATCGAACCCGGTTCGTGCCAACCCGGGTAGTAATAGTATTTCGCCACTTCGTGGAAACCGAAGGCCAGGTCATTGTAGGGCCCCACCCATTCCAGCGCATCAATAACCCCCGTCTGCATAGACGTGTAGAGCTCGCCTCCGGCGATCCGCACAGCCGTCCCCCCGGCCGCCGCAAACACTTCGCCAGCGAGGCCGGGAATACGCATCTTGAGGCCCCGGAGGTCTTCTATGGAATTGATTTCCTTGTTAAACCAACCCGCCATTTGCACGCCCGTGCTGCCGCCGGCCATAGGCACCAGGTTGTAGGGAGCATAGGCCTCCTGCCACAATTCAAGGCCGCCGCCATAGTGCAGCCAGCCATTCATCTCCTGGGCATTGAGGCCAAAGGGCACCGAAGTAAAGAACACCGAGGCCGGCACTTTGCCTTTCCAGTAATAGGCCGCCCCGTGCCCCGCATCGACCACACCCTGGGAGACCGCGTCAAACACCTCCATAGCCGGCACAATCTGACCGGCCCCGTAAACACGGATGGTGAGCCGCCCATTACTCATTTCCTCAACATAGCGGGCGAAGTTTTCCGCAGCGAAGCCCAGGCCGGGAAAGTTCTTGGGCCAGGTCGTTATCATCTTCCATTCAAAATGCTCGGTGCTGCCGGTGGTGGCAAGATTGTTAACCTGGCCTTTATCCGACTTGTCCGCAGCCCACAGGCCCAGGGTCGCCACCAGCGCGGCGACCAGCAGTAATATAATGAATGGCGAATACCGGGTTTCTGTAGGGGCCTGGCCCATGCTTTATTCCATCCTGGGTTTGTATTGTTATAGCAACAGCAGGTTCGCGTATTGCAACACCAGCCACTTGCCACCCTCGGTATCAAAATTCACTTCTACCCGGGCGCTGGCACCACGCCCCTCAAAGTTTAACACGACGCCCTCACCAAAAACCTGGTGGTACACCCGCTGTCCCAGGCTTAACTCGGTATCGGGTACCTGGGCGTGGGTGATCGAACTCACGGGCTGGGTGACCGTGCCGTGGATACGGACTTCCTGCAACAGTTGCGCAGGAATCTCCCGTATAAAACGCGACGGGGTGTTAAAAGTCTCACTGCCATGCAGACGGCGACACTCGGCATAGGTCAGTATCAACTTTTCCATAGCCCTGGTAATACCCACGTAACATAGCCGCCGCTCCTCCTCCAGGCGCCCCGGTTCCTCCAGGGACATGCGATGGGGAAACAGGTTCTCTTCCATACCGGCCAGAAACACCAGGGGGAATTCCAGACCCTTCGCCGAGTGCAGGGTCATCAGCTGCACGCTGTCCTCATGCTCGTCTGCCTGCGCGTCTCCCGCATCCAGGGCCGCCCTGTCGAGGAACTGTTGTAGCGGTGAAAGTTCATCGTCTTCGGGCCCAAACTGTTTGGCGGCACTGACCAACTCTTCCAGGTTTTCCACCCGCGCCTGGCCTTTCTCTCCTTTCTCTTTCTTGTGGTAATCAACGAGTCCGGATGCCTGTATGGCGTGCTCAACAATTTCTTCCAGCACCAGCTCATCGGTTCCGGAGTCCAACTCGTTAATCAATACGGTAAACCCTTCCAAAGCACCGAGGGCCCGGGCGGGCAGGAGTTTGTCCTCCAGTACAGCGCCAATAGCGCGCCATAGGGGTAGCCCTCTCTCTCGTGCGCACTCCCTCACAGTATCCAGTGTCTTGCCGCCAATACCTCGTGGTGGCGTATTTATCACTCTTTCAACAGCGGCGTCGTCGCCCCGATTAAGCAACAGGCGCAGGTAAGCCAGGGCATTGCGAATTTCCAGGCGCTCGTAAAAACGCTGGCCGCCATAAATACGGTAGGGGATGGCATTTCGAATCAGGGCCTCCTCCAGCACCCTGGATTGGGCATTGGAGCGGTATAAAATAGCGATGGAGGAGCGGTTGTTGCCGCTAATTAACCACTGCTCTGACTGCTCTACGATATAGCGCGCTTCATCGTGTTCATTAAAACCCGCGTATAAGTTAATCGGTTCCCCGGACTCACCGGCCGTCCACAGCTCTTTTCCAAGGCGGCCAAAATTGTGTGAAATGACCGCGTTGGCCGCCTGCAAAATAGTCTGGGTAGAGCGGTAGTTCTGCTCCAGGCGCACCATTTTGGCGCCACCAAAATCTTCGCTGAAGCGCTGGATGTTTTCTATCTTGGCGCCGCGCCAGCCGTAGATGGACTGGTCGTCGTCGCCCACGGCCACTACCGGAATATTTGCACCGGCCAGTACGCGCAGCCATGCGTATTGTATGGTGTTGGTATCCTGGAACTCATCCACCAGTATCTGCCGAAAACGGCCCTGGTAATGCGCCAGAACCGCCGGGCTCTTCAGCCATAACTCATGGGCTCGCAGCAACAGCTCAGCGAAATCGACCATACCGCCACGATCACAGGCGATCTCATAAGCGCGATAAACCTGCAGCATGGTCTGCGCAAACAGGTCGCCGGGGGCAGCCTCGATATGGGCACTGCGCAGGCCTTCGTCTTTTTGCCCGTTGATGTACCACATAGCCTGCTTTGGCGGCCAGCGTGATTCATCCAGACCCAGATCGCGGCAAACCCGCTTTACCAGGCGCAGTTGGTCATCGCTGTCGAGTATCTGGAAGTTCTGTGGTAACCCCGCCTCTTTCCAGTGCGCCTTGAGCAGGCGATGGGCCAGGCCGTGAAAGGTACCTACCCACATACCGTGGGATGGAATCTGTAACATCTGTTCGATACGACTGCGCATTTCCCGCGCCGCCTTATTGGTAAAAGTCACCGCCAGTATCGACCAGGGGGAGAAGTCCTCCGCGCGAATAAGCCAGGCAATACGGTGCACCAAGACCCTGGTCTTGCCACTACCGGCACCCGCGAGCACCAGCATGTTCTGGTTTTGCGCAGCCACGGCATCACGCTGGGCATCGTTAAGGGGGGAGAGAATATCAGACACGTCCATCGATGCATTATTGAGTGATAAGGTGCCCGCAAGCAAGGAAATTGCCAATTCGGTCTGTTATCATCATCCGGTAAATCCAGAGAGCGCAGGTGCGGTTGAGCGATGACACGAGACTATGACGAAGAGCCAGGTAACCCGGGCACGCAAGAACCTGAATACGACGCCAACCCCTTCGACAAAACCAAGCGCCAGCAGCCGGTTTTCAGCGCGTTCGAAGAGGATGAAAACCTTCCCTACGAAGAACCTGACCGGGACACCGACTACACCTCCGGGTTTCGCGAAGACAGTCTCGAAGACGATGAGTTCGATGACTACTTGCCGGAAGAAGATGGCCGGGAGGACGAGGAACCGCCCGTCCTCGGCGAGTCTGCCGGGTTCGAACCAGAGCCCACCTCGGCATTGCAGCAGCCACAGATGACAGCCACAGAGCCCAATCAGACCTGGCTTGAAGAGGAGTACCCTGTTCAAGATGTGCCGGGCAGCGCCCAGCCATGGCCCCTTGGCCTGATTGCGGTGGGGGCTCTCGCTCTGGTGCTACTGATTGGGGGTGGTTATGGCGTCATGCAGCAGCGCTCGGAAACTCAGGAAGAAATTCTCCAGTTACAGGCAGCGCTGGCTACTGCCGCAAGCCCCGAAGACGTAGATGCCAGCCGCGCCGCAGTGCGTGAGCTAAAGCGGGAGAACGCCAGGCTGGCTTCGCAAACTGATGCCTACAGAACAGAAAACCGCAGGCTGATCGATACCGTGGCGGGGCTGGAAGCGCAACGGGCGGCCAAGAGTACGGTGATTTCAAAGCCCCAGCCAGCTCCCGCTAAAGCCAAACCCGTCCAGCCCAAGCCATCCGCACCTGTGGCAGTCAAACCCGTCCAGCCCAAGCCGTCCGCACCTGTAGCAGCCAAGCCCGTGACACCAAAGCCCCGGCCAGAGGCCATCAAGCCTGCTCCAGTAGCCGCGCAAGCTCCGACAAACCCCGCCGGGGT
This sequence comes from uncultured Halieaceae bacterium, assembly GCA_965363655.1. Lineage (GTDB taxonomy): Bacteria > Pseudomonadota > Gammaproteobacteria > Pseudomonadales > Halieaceae > Marimicrobium. The sequence goes on from CBDTVJ010000032.1 coordinate 9,193, forward strand.
CGCCTGGTTCGTAAACTTTGGCTCCTACGGCCAACGTGCTGCGGCCGAAGCCTGGAAGACCAGACTAAAGCCAGGGTCCGGCCAGGTAATCATCGCACCCACCTCAAAAGATGGAAAAACTTTTTACCGAGTACGCGTGATCGACCTGACCAGCCGCGAGTCCGCAGATAAGGTAGCGCGTAGTCTCGAGAAGGAATATGGCCTACCCAAACTGTGGATTGGCAAACAATAGACAACAACTTAAAGGCCGGACAAGTGACTTGGCAGCAAGGCGCTGTCCTGTTAATGTTTTTCTTCCAAAACTGGTGAGGAATAGACTATGAACAGTATCAAGCTTGCGCTGATGGGCCTGGCCCTGGGAAGCGCCGCCACTTTCGCCGGCGACTGTACGCCACCTGAACTGCCCAACCTGGCCGATGGCAGTACCGCATCCATGGATGACATGCTGGCGGGGCAAAAAGCCGTTAAGACATTCCAGACGGCCAACCTGGAATACATGGGCTGCCTGGATCCCCAGATCGCCGCGGCCGCCGATGCAGCCAACGCTGATTCTGCGTCCGACGCGGACAAGGCCGCAGTGAAGCAATTGGAAGAGTTGTACAACGCCGCCGTGTCCAAGGAAGAAGAGCTGGCGGGACAATTCAATACAGAAATTCGTGAGTACAAGGCCGCTAATCCGAGCTAATGCCATAGTCGTCCGGATAGCAGGATTCCGGACGGCGCCCTCAGGCGACCAGTAAGGCCAGAAAGCCCAGTGGGCTTTTGCTATAAGCGACAGAAACAATATACCCCGCAGTAAACAAGGCCAACAGCCACGCACTGACTTTCACGCCCCTTGATTTTCCGAATCTCAATGCGACCAGCCCCAGGCCAATATATAGCAGCAGGGCCACAATTTTCGCCATTAGCCAGCCCTGCTGCAAAGGGGACACCTGCCAAACCAGCAGCATTCCTACTGCGGAGCACAGCAGCAAGGTATCAATCATATGGGGCAACACCTTCGCAGCACGGTGCTGTAGTAGTGGATTACTACTGGCCATCCAAAAACCGCGCAGAAAAAAACCGGCGATGGACAGAAAAGCGCTACTTACATGGAGGAGTTTAAGGACATCAAACAGGGTCACTCCACGGTGACCGACTTGGCCAGGTTGCGTGGCTTGTCGACATCGGTGCCCTTTTGTACCGCCACGTGGTAGGACAACAACTGCAGCGCCACCGTGTAGACAATCGGCTTGATAATTTCGGGACAGTGGGGCATGGGGAGAACCTGGACTCTGTCCTCATTGGAAAAGCCGGCTTCACGGTCAGCGAAAACGAACAGCTCGCCGCCACGTGAGCGCACCTCCTCCAGGTTGGATTTCAGCTTTTCCAGCAGCTCATCATTGGGAGCAACTGCCACCACCGGCATATCGTCATCAACCAGCGCCAGCGGGCCGTGCTTTAGCTCTCCCGCCGGATACGCCTCGGCGTGAATATAGGAAATTTCCTTGAGCTTCAGCGCTCCCTCCATGGCAATGGGATACTGGATGCCACGCCCCAGGAACAAGGCATGTCGTTTGGCTATAAAGGCCTCTGACAACTTCTGGATATCGTCATCGAGCTCCAGCGTCTGTTGCACATAATCGGGCAATTCCTGCAGCGCAGAGATTATCTCCTGCTGCCGGCTTTCTGCCAAACCCCGACGACGGCCCAGGGCCAGGGTCAACATGAGCAGGCCCACCAGCTGGGTGGTGAACGCCTTGGTCGAAGCAACCCCTATTTCCGCACCTGCCCGGGTCAGGAACACCAGGTCACACTCACGTACAAGCGAGCTGTTATCAACGTTCGCCACCACCAGGCTGCCAATAAACTCACCCTCGGTAGCATTGCGCAGTGCCGCCAGGGTATCGGCGGTCTCACCTGACTGGGAAATAGCGACCAGTAATGTGCCCTCATGCTGCACTCGTTTGCGATAGCGAAATTCAGAGGCAACTTCCACCTCACAGGCGACGCCTGCCAGTTCCTCCAGCCAGTAACGCGCCACCAGCCCTGCGTGAAAACTGGTACCACAGGCCACTATCTGGACATTCTTTACCTGGTCGAATAGTTCTGTGGCGCCCTTGCCAAAACATTCCTCCAGCGCGTGCAGGTCATTCACCCCGGCAAAGGTTGCGCCCAAAGCCTTGGGCTGCTCATAGATCTCCTTGATCATGTAGTGATCAAAGTCGCCCATATCGGCAACTTCCAGGGCTTCATGAATCTGCGTTTTGGGCCGTTCCACCGGTTCACCGTCCACGGTGTAAACCTGCAGGGTGGACGGCGTGATCTCCACCAGGTCGCCCTCCTCCAGGTAAATGAAGCGGTCAGTAACCTGCCGCAGGGCCATCTGGTCCGAAGCCAGGAAATTCTCCCCAATCCCCACGCCTACCACCAGCGGGCTACCCTTGCGGGCCCCTACAATCCGGCCCGGGTTTTCAGCATCAAGGACGGCCAGCGCATAAGCGCCTTCCAACCTCTCCACCGTATGTTGCAGGGCCTGGAATAAAGACATGCCACTTTGCAGCTGCTGGTGCAGCAGGTGAACAATAACTTCTGTATCGGTGTCAGAAGACATCTCATAACCGGCGTCTACCAGTTCTGCGCGCAACTGTGCGTGGTTTTCGATAATACCGTTATGGACCAGCGCTATACGTTCGCCCGATGCGTGGGGATGTGCGTTGGTTCCGGAAGGTTTACCGTGTGTGGCCCAGCGGGTGTGGGCGATCCCGGTGTCACCACTGTAGGGGTGCGCTTGCTGGGCTTTCTCCAACTCACTGACTTTGCCCTGCCGCTTATGCAGACGAAGAATCCGGTCATCATCGACCAGCGCCATTCCCGCGGAATCATAACCACGGTATTCCAGGCGCCGCAGCCCCTCCAGCAGGATTTCCGAAACTTCCCGCCGCGCGGCGGCGGCCACAATGCCACACATAATCAGTCCTTTTTTTGTTGCTTGCCGGGAGGCTTCCAGCCCTGGATATTACGCTGCCGTGCGCGGCTTACCACCAGCTCGCCTTCGCCCACAACTTTGGTGACCGTAGACCCTGCGGCGACGAAGCCCTTGTCTTCGATACTCAATGGCGCTACCAGGGTACTATTTGAGCCCACAAAGACTCCGCTACCGATCTCGGTCTTGTGCTTATTGGCGCCATCATAGTTACAGGTAATGGTTCCCGCGCCAATATTGACACCGGCCCCCATATCACAATCGCCAATGTAGCTCAGGTGATTCACTTTACTACCAGGACCGATGTTCGCCTTCTTGGTCTCAACAAAGTTACCAATACGAGCCCCTTCTGCCAGCACGGTGCCCGGTCGCAGGCGGGCATAGGGGCCGACATTACAATCCTTCCCGACACGTGCTTCCTGCAAGTGACTCATGGGGTGAATAACTGCGCCATCGGCCACCTCGACATCAATCAGCACACAGTTAGGCCCGATCGAGACGCCCTTGCCCAGACTTACCTTACCTTCAAACACAACATTGACGTCGATAAAGACGTCTTCACCACAGGCAAGCTCGCCACGAATATCCAGACGCGTGGCGTCGGCGATATTGACACCCTGACGCATCAGCTGAACGGCCTGTCTGCGCTGAAACTCGCGCTCCACCTGGTTCAGCTGAACCCGATCATTGACCCCGAGAATTTCCAGTTCAGAGCCCGCTTCACAAGAGGCAACTTTCCTACCCTCGGACACAGCCAGGCTGAGCACATCGGGCAGGTAGTATTCACCCTGTTGGTTGTCATTCCCAACCCGCGGCAGGTAAGCCTGGAAATCACGGTGCGGCGCGGCTAACAAGCCCGTGTTGATTTCCCGAATCCGGCGCTGCTCTTCAGAGGCGTCTTTATGTTCCACCACGCCAATAAGCGCGCCGCCTGCATCTCTAAGAATCCTGCCGTAGCCCTGTGGATCCTGTAATATTGCGGTTAACAGGGCGGGGCCTTCCTGGGCAGCCTGTACCAGCTGCTGCAGGGTGGACAACTCGGTAAGGGGCACATCGCCGTACAGCACCAGGACAGTGCTGTCGGCTGCTATTGCGGGCAAGGCCTGCATCACCGCATGTCCCGTGCCCAACCGCTCCTCCTGTATCACCCAGTTAATCTCATAGTGCGACAGCGCCTCACGAACCTGCTCACTGCCATGGCCAATAACAGCATGGATCGCCGTGGGGCCAAGGCCTTGCGCCGCGACGATTACGTGCTCGAGCAGGGGCTTGCCAGCCACCTGGTGCAGGACTTTCGGCAGCGGTGACTTCATTCGTGTGCCCTGGCCCGCGGCGAGGATCACGACTTCAAGATTCATGGTAGTGGTTTATCCATACTATTCATTATTCGTCTTCTTAATAGGTGCCACACAAAGGCACTGATGCGAATAGTATTATGCTTTACACCACATATCACGCCAATCATGGCAGTGTGATGGACTTATCAACTGGCAAAAAAAAAGCCCCGGGCAATGCCGAGGCTTCCTTAATATCATGGCACGGTGCGCTGAACTAGCCGCGTCCTGCCCGGTTCTTCAACTTACGCAGGGTGGCCAGCTGTGCTGCAGCCTCCGCCAATTGGGCAGAAGCGCGTCCGTAATCGAAGTCTCCGGTCTGGTTGGCGAGCGCGTGCTCGGCTTCCCTGCGGGCCTCCTCAGCGGCGGCCTCATCCACATCACCAGCGCGGATGGCAGTATCGGCGAGAATTGACACTACGCCTGGCTGCACTTCGAGGAAGCCGCCTGACACATAGTACACCTGCTCTTCACCTTCCTGGGTGACGATACGCACGGGGCCGGGTACCAGCGAGGTTAATAGTGGCGCGTGGCCATAGCCCACGCCGAGCTCACCTTCGCCACCGGTTGCCACCAACATCTCTACCAGTCCGGAGAAAATTTCTTCCTCAGCACTGGCGATGTCGCAGTGAATTGTCATTGCCATATTTCTGGCCTCTGTTGCGACTGCTTACAGCTTATTGGCTTTCTCGACAGCTTCGTCGATGCTACCAACCATGTAGAAGGCCTGCTCCGGGAGGTGGTCGTACTCACCTGCCAGAATACCTGTAAAGCCCGCGATAGTGTCTTTCAGTGACACGTACTTACCGGGGGAGCCGGTGAAGATCTCCGCCACGTGGAAGGGCTGGGACAGAAAACGCTCAATCTTACGTGCACGACTTACCGTCTGCTTGTCTTCCTCAGACAGTTCATCCATACCCAGGATGGCGATGATATCTTTCAGCTCTTTATAGCGCTGCAGCACATTCTGAACCCCACGTGCGGTATCGTAGTGCTCGGCGCCGATCAACAGTGGATCCAGCTGGCGGGAAGTAGAATCCAGCGGGTCTACTGCCGGATAAATACCTTTGGCCGCAATGTCACGTGACAATACAACGGTGGAATCCAGGTGCGCGAACGTTGTAGCAGGTGACGGGTCGGTCAAGTCATCCGCTGGTACGTAGACCGCCTGAATCGAAGTGATAGAACCGACCTTGGTTGATGTAATGCGTTCCTGCAGTACACCCATTTCCTCGGCCAGGGTAGGCTGGTAGCCCACCGCTGAGGGCATACGGCCCAACAGTGCAGACACCTCGGTTCCCGCCAGGGTGTAACGGTAGATGTTGTCTATAAACAACAGTACGTCACGACCTTCATCGCGGAACTTCTCGGCCATAGTCAGCCCGGTCAGCGCCACACGCAGGCGGTTTCCAGGGGGCTCATTCATCTGGCCGTAAACCATAGCCACTTTTGAGTTGGAAAAATTTTCAACATCCACTACCTTGGATTCCTGCATCTCGAAGTAAAAGTCATTACCTTCACGAGTACGCTCACCCACACCGGCAAACACGGACAGGCCGCTATGCTCGGTCGCGATGTTGTTAATCAGCTCCATCATGTTGACGGTTTTACCAACACCGGCTCCACCAAACAGACCAACCTTACCACCCTTGGCGAAAGGGCAAACCAGGTCGATAACCTTGATGCCGGTTTCCAGCAGCTCATCAGACGCTGACAGCTCTTCATAAGCGGGCGCCTTGCGGTGAATAGAGGCGCGCTCTTTTTCACCAATGGGACCACAGTCATCGATAGGGTTGCCCAGGACATCCATGATACGGCCCAGGGTTTCAATACCCACGGGCACATTGATCGGTGCGCCAGTATTTTCCACTGACAAACCGCGACTCACGCCCTCGGATGAACCCATGGCGATCGCACGAACGACGCCGTCGCCCAGCTGCTGCTGTACCTCCAGGGTCAGGTCCCTCTCGGGTACCTTCAGTGCATCGTATACCTGTGGCACATTTTCGCGCGGAAATTCCACGTCGATAACCGCGCCGATAATTTGTACGATTCGTCCGCTGCTCATGTTCGGATCCTCTATTTCAAAGTTCAATTCTTGCTGGCGATTTCCAGGCGTTCCGGAAGATGTCTTACTCGCCGAATTCTTTACCACGGTCCCGCTTAGCTGATCGCTGCGGCGCCGCTCACAATTTCTGACAGCTCCTGGGTGATCGCTGACTGACGCGCCTTGTTGTAAATCAGCTGCAGGTCGTCGATCAATTCACCGGCGTTTTCGGTGGCGTTCTTCATTGCCAACATGCGCGCGGCCTGCTCACAGGCACCGTTCTCTACAACTGACTGGTACACCTGCGATTCGATATAGCGAGTCAACAAGCCTTCCAGCAGCTCTTTGGCGTCCGGTTCGTAGATGTAATCCCAGTGGTGCTTCATCTCATCAGACTCTGCCGCCTCAAGTGGCAACAGCTGCTCCACCGCAGGATTCTGGGTCATGGTGTTTACGAAGCCATTGCTCACCAGGAACAGGCGGTCGATCTTGCCCTCTTCATAGGCATCCAGCATCGCCTTCACTCCGCCGATCAGGTCAGCAAGCGCGGGCTCTTCCCCAAGGTCGCGAATAGCCGCGATAACGTTGCCTCCGTAACTGCTGAAGAACGCCATGGCTTTCGCGCCCACCAGGCTGAGGTCAATCTCTATACCCTGGCTGTTCCACTCTTTCATGGACTTGATAGTGGCTTTGAACAGGTTGGTGTTCAGTCCACCACAAAGACCCCGGTCGGTGGAAATAATGATATAACCGACACGTTTTACCTCACGCTTCTCCATGTACATATGCTGGTACTCTGGAGCCGCGTTGGCGATATGACCCACCACCGCGCGCATACGACGTGCATAAGGCTTGCCCCGCTGCATGCGTTCCTGAGCCTTGCGCATTTTACTCGCCGCCACCATTTCCATGGCGCTGGTGATCTTCTGCGTGCTCTGGATGCT
>CBDTVJ010000033.1:0-15950 GCA_965363655.1 uncultured Halieaceae bacterium
CTTCCGATCTCCTTGTGTGCCTAAGCTCCCCGGGGAGTACCGGCAGCGTACGAAGATGGCGCATGGTACTGCAATGCCCAATAAATGAAAAAACGCCAGCGGGCAGAGCAGACCGCAGGCTAGCTACCATCCGCGCCGGGCGGAAAGTTACGAAAAATCGCCTCTGCGGCTGCGCGACGATACTCCGCCGCTCGCTCACGGTCGGGCTCGCTACGCATACGCGATTCAAACGTGGCGCGCCACACCGAGCGCAACTGCACCGGATCAATCATATCGACAATGAACGTGCCCTGGGTAAATTGCCGCACCGACACGCTCGAGCCACCACAGTTCCAGCAATTGTAGCCACTGCCACTGTTGAACGTGCGCACATCCGTTTTCTCCTGCGTTACCAGATGCCAGCCTAAAAACATATCCGCATCGGCATTATCACTGACTACTTCAAAGCCCCTGCGTTGCAATTCAGCCTGCACGGCCTCGTTGATCCTGCTTTCCTGCATATCGGAGACATTCACCGTGGTGATCACGGTTCGATTGGTTGGTTGAATAGCAATTTTGCGCACACCGCTGAAGTCAAAACTCCTGTTGAAATCAGTGACTGCGGTAGGTGTGCTGGTACTGGTACTGGCACAGGCGCCCAGCAGAAGCATCAATGGCAGGGCGAGCAGCGCGATAAATCGGGTAAAACTCATAGCTTTAGCGCCTCGCACCGGCATCATCATGGCAGACATACAGACCTGGACTTTTGGCAACACACTCATTTCTAAATTCCTGTTTAAGGGCTTTCCATAATCCTAGGATAACCGTGGGATAGGGCAATTGCGAGGTAGCCGGGGAAAGTTAAGTCACTCATTACAGCTGTGGAAAAGAAAAGCCCGCTGATACTACCCTGCTCGACTTTTTGATACTGCGCCGAATTGGGCTGGTGTCGTATTCCGCCAGCCTCGGTAGTGTAAAGCCACATGCGGTTCGAACTACAGGCCCTTATGAGGCTTTACACTACCGAGACTGGCTATATCGCAGTATACGAGCCGGCACGGAGTAGCTGCCTGGTAGGCAAGGTCTACTTAAGGGCCTGTAAGTTCGAACCGCAAGTGGACCTTGCCTACCAGACAGCGGGTTCAGCACTCCCTAGCCCCAAGACCTAAGTAAGTGACATTCTCCAGTGCCCTGGGCTCGCTACCCAATACTTACTATATTATTATCAGCAAGCGTCCCATCTACCAGATACAAACCAATAACGGCACTGTGCTCCCCGTGCCGATGCGCGGAAGATAAAAGGCAAGCAACCATGTTCAGTTTCACAACAGGCACAAGATCTCCCCTGCACGCACTATTGGCTGCCACCCTGACGGGCATGCTCCTGTCAGGCCTGGTGGGTTGCAACAACGCCGAACTCTCAACGTCACTCACCCAGCAGTTAAAGCAGGAGTTTTCGATCAGGAAAACCCCGCATGTCGACAGTTTCTCCCGCTACCTCGAACTGGAGGATGCCCTGTTCGCGGAACTGGACGAACGCATCTATGCCAAGAACCCAACGGGTGCTGCACACGCACTTGAGCGCTACAGCAAAGGCAGCCTCGCGGATCCGGGCGAGCGGCAGCCGAACTGGAATCGATCATTTGAGTTAAGTAACGCGACCCCCATCGGTGGCGTGCTGTTGTTACACGGCATGTCCGATTCACCCTACAGCCTGCGAGCGATCGGGGAGACTCTACAGCAGCAGGGCTATTATGTGGTGGGCCTGCGGATGCCCGGACACGGTACGGCGCCTTCGGGATTACTGGAAGTCAGCTGGCAGGATATGGCGGCGGTAGTTGACCTGGGCGTAGAGCGCTTGCTGCAGCAGGTAGCAGGTGCCCCTGTTCATATCATCGGGTACTCGACCGGCGCGGCCCTGGCACTGGACTACTCGCTGCGCGCTGAACTGGATGACACCCTGCCCGCACCCGACAGCCTGGTACTGATCTCTCCGGCGATTGGCATCAGTGCTGCCGCCGGCCTGGCAAAATGGGGCCGTCGCCTGTCTTACTTGCCGGGCCTTGGCCACCTCGCCTGGCTGGATGTAATGCCGGAGTTCGATCCCTACAAATACAATTCCTTTGCCACCAACGCGGCAGAGCAGGTCAACGCCCTGACACAGTCTGTCGCCAGCCGCATTGCTGCCCGGGAAAATCCCCAGGTTCCCCTGCCCCCTATCCTGGTATTGAAATCCACAGTGGATGCCACCGTGTCAAACGATGCCGTGGTAGACCGGCTGCTGTCGAAGCTCGCCCCCAAGCGACACGAAATGGTACTGTTTGACATCAACCGCTTCGCCGCCAACGCCAGCCTGCTGAAGAAAGACCCCGGCCCCTTTACCGAACGAATGATAGCCGACGAACAACTGCCCTTCGGCCTGACACTGGTGGCAAATTCAAGCAACGATAGCCGCGCAGTGACCGCCCGCTACAAAGCGCCTTTCCAGGGCGCGGCGTCGCGCACTGAGACGCTGGAAGATGCCTGGCCGCCCGGGGTATTCTCCCTGTCCCATGTGGCACTGCCCTTCCCTCCCGACGACCCGCTCTATGGCCAGCAACCGCCAACGCAGAAGAGCCAGCTGTTCCTGGGCAAACAAGCCTTACAGGGAGAACGGAATGTGCTGAAAATACCCGGGGACTTCCTGCTGCGCCTGCGCTACAACCCTTTCTATAACTACCTGGAACAACGCACGCTTGACTGGCTACAAATAAACAACGACGAGTGATACAAGCACCCACTCAGCTCTCGACAAATGCCCGCTCTATCACATAGTGTGCGGCCTGCCCGTGTCGCGCCTCCTGGAAACCGGCACTCTCCAGCAAGGCGACAATATCCTTGAGCATACTGGGGCTACCGCAGATCATGAAGCGATCGTTTGCTACGTTGATCGGCGGCAGGCCAATATCGGCGGTCAGTTTTCCTATTCGCAGCAGGTCCGTCAGGCGGCCGTTGTTCTCAAACTTTTCCCGGGTCACCGTGGGATAGTAGATCAACTTGTCGCGCACGGATTCACCCAGGTACTCGTGTTGCGGCAGGTGCTCGGTGATCAACTCCCGATAGGCCAATTCCTCCGTATAGCGACAACCGTGGGTCAGGATGACCTTGTCGTACTGCTCATAAATTTCCGGGTCACGGATAATACTCAGGAAAGGTGCAAGTCCGGTGCCGGTGGCAATCAGGTACAGGTTCTTGCCTGGTAACAAACTATCCTGCACCAGCGTGCCGGTAGCCTTGCTATTGACCAGCAGCTCATCCCCTACCTGAATGGATTGCAGCTTCGAGGTCAGTGGACCATCGGGCACCTTGATGCTGAAAAACTCCAGCTCGTCCTCGTAGTTTGCGCTGGCCATGCTGTAGGCACGCATCAGCGGCCGGCCTTCCTGCTCCAGGCCGATCATGGTGAAGTGCCCATTCTCAAAACGAAACCCCGGATTGCGGGTGGTTTTAAAACTGAAAAGACGCTCAGTCCAGTGATGCACTTCTGTCACTGCTTCCCTGTGTATCTGTGCCATGCCTATTGCCTCTGTGTATTGCTTGAAGGACATAATAGGGATTGATCATAAATAGGTAAAACAGTTATATTTGATAACATTAATCGTTTTTACAGATATGTAGCAAGAGAGAGGTGCGCCATGCGCTACAGCCTGCGCCAACTGGAAGTATTCCTCGCCACCGCGCGGCATGAGAACGTCACCCGGGCGGCGGAAGCCCTGGCCATGTCCCAGTCAGCCGCCAGCGGGGCACTCAAGGAACTGGAGGGCCAGTTCGACGTACAGTTGTTTGACCGGGTGGGGAAACGCCTGCAATTGAGTGAGCTTGGTCACCAACTGCGACCCCAGGCACAAAGCCTGCTGGACCAGGCCAGGGAGTTTGAGCAGGCGCTGGCCGGGGAAGACATCCTGGGCCGCCTGGAGATCGGCGCCACACTGACCATTGGCAACTACCTGGCGGTCAACATGATCGCCGACTTTCGCCAGCGCAACCCGCAGGCAGACATCGCCTTACAAATTGCCAACACCGAGGTCATCGCCGAGCGTGTCGCCGGCTTCGAGCTGGATATGGGCCTGGTGGAAGGTGAGTATCACCACCCCGACCTGGAGACCCTCCACTGGCGCCGGGACGAGCTGGTAGTGTTCGCGGCGCCGGATCACCCGCTGGCGTCATCCCGCAGGGTCAGCGACAGGCAGTTGATCGAGTTACCCTGGATTGTGCGTGAACGGGGGTCGGGCACACGCCAGGCCTTTGACCGGGCCATGCATGGCATCGTCACAGACCTGCACATCGCTATGGAACTGCAGCAGCCCAAAGCGATCAAGCGCGCGGTTGAGGCGGGCCTGGGCGTAGGCTGCCTGTCGCGCATCAGCGTAAAGGAAGCGTTTGAACGCGGCTCGCTGGTACCGCTCCCGGTATCCGGGCGGGACTTCCACCGGGAGTGGTTCATCATCACCCACCGGCACAAATACCACAGCGCCGCCCTCAAACAGTGGCTGGCGCTGTGCGTTGAACGTTGGTCCTCATAAACGGGTATGGCCAGGCAATTCCCTGTTTATCTATGACCGGCAAATATATAGACTGATCCCTCTTTTTATCGGGCAGGAACAAGGACATCTACCATGAAAACACGCGCAGCTGTCGCCTTCGAAGCGGGCAAACCCCTGGAAATCGTAGACGTTGACCTGGAGGGCCCCAAGGCCGGTGAAGTGATGGTAGAGATGAAGGCAACCGGCGTCTGTCACACCGACGCCTTCACCCTCTCCGGCGATGATCCGGAAGGCGCATTCCCCGCTATTCTGGGACACGAAGGCGCCGGCGTTGTTGTTGAAGTTGGCCCCGGCGTAAGCTCGCTCAAACCCGGTGACCACGTTATTCCCCTGTACACAGCCGAATGCCGCGAGTGCGATTATTGCCTCAACCCCAAGACCAACCTGTGCCAGGCAGTGCGCACCACGCAGGGCCAGGGTGTCATGCCAGACGGCACCAGCCGCTTCTCCCTGGATGGCGAGCCTATCCTGCACTATATGGGCTGCTCCACCTTTGCCAACCACAGCGTATTGCCGGAGATTTCCCTGGCCAAGGTGCGCGAGGACGCCCCCTTCGACAAGATTTGCTACATAGGCTGCGGTGTCACCACCGGCATTGGCGCAGTCGCCTTCACCATGAAGGTGGAGCCCGGTTCCACGGTCGCAGTGTTCGGCCTCGGTGGCATCGGCCTGAACGTGATACAGGGCGCCAGAATGGTGGGCGCCACACGCATCATTGGCGTGGACCTCAACCCGTCCAAAGTGGCACTGGCGAAACAGTTTGGTATGACCGACTTTGTGAACCCCAGTGAAGTCGAGAATGTCGTTGATCACCTGATAGACATGACCGGCGGTGGTGTCGACTACAGTTTTGAATGTATCGGCAACGTTGACGTGATGCGACAGGCGCTGGAATGTTGCCACAAGGGCTGGGGTGAGAGCTGCATTATTGGCGTGGCCGGCGCAGGCAAGGAAATTGCCACCCGCCCCTTCCAACTGGTCACGGGGCGTTCCTGGCGCGGTACCGCTTTTGGCGGCGCCCGCGGTCGCACCGATGTACCCAAAATTGTCGACTGGTATATGGAAGGCAAAATCCAGATCGATGACCTGATTACACACACCATGCCATTGAATGACATCAACAAGGCCTTTGACCTCATGCACAAGGGCGAGAGTATTCGCTCGGTTGTGTTGTACTAGCAGGGGCTGGCAATGGAACAGATAGCGGAAAATAAATCCTTTGGCGGGCGACAGTTACGCTTCACTCACCCGTCCCGGGTACTCAACTGTGCGATGAACTTTTCCGTCTACCTGCCCCCTGCGGCGGAAAACGGCCCGGTACCGGTTTTGTACTGGCTTTCCGGGCTGACCTGCACCGACGAAAACTTTGTTAACAAAGCAGGTGCCCAGCAATACGCAGCGCAGCACGGCGTTGCTATCGTCGCCCCGGACACCAGCCCGCGCGGCGAGGGTGTTCCCGATGATCCGGAAGGCGCCTATGACTTCGGACTGGGCGCTGGCTTCTATGTCAATGCGACGCAGGAACCCTGGTCCGGGCATTACCAGATGTACGATTACATCGTTGATGAGTTGCCGGCGCTGCTAGCGGCGAACCTGCCAATCGACAGTGATCGCTCCGGTATATTCGGGCACTCAATGGGCGGCCATGGCGCCTTGACCATCGCGCTCAAAAACCCGGATCGTTACCGCTCGGTATCCGCTTTTTCCCCAATATGCTCGCCGCTGGCATGCCCCTGGGGACACAAGGCCCTGAGCAACTATATCGGCGAGGACAGAGAAACGTGGAAGCAATACGACAGTACCGAGTTGGTGCGCGGCGCCACCCAAAAACTGCCCGCACTGGTGGACCAGGGTGGCGCAGATGATTTCCTGGAAGAGCAACTCAAGACGCCGTTACTGCAACAAGCCTGCGCGGACAGCGATTACCCCATGACGATTCGCATGCAGCAGGGCTACGATCACAGCTATTTCTTCATCGCTTCTTTTATAGGCGAACATATCGAATTCCACGCGCGGAATTTATAAGCTTAGATAATCCCTGTTAGCAAGGCGCGATAAATTCAGGGCTTCCAGTTCTTATACCTGATATGCGCCGGCTCGGACGCGGTCTTGCGTTTGGTTGCCTGGTCTCCCAGCCACTCAAACCACTCGGCCCAGGACGGTTGCTGCTGCTCTTCACGCAATTCCTGGTTCCAGGTACCCAGCTTCCGGTACATGGTTGAAACAATACCGCCGGCCAGGTCCAGCACCAGGTCCAGGGGTGCGATGCGCTTGAACACCAGTAAGCCCATGGTCTCAAACGAGGTACAAACGGTAATGGCAGCCTGTTCATAGGCCTCTCCCCTTTCCCGTATTTCTGTCAGGGAAATACCATCGGGCAATGGCTGGATCAGTGAGATGGCCTCAGCGAGATCGCGACTGTAAAAGGTCTGGGTCAGGTTAATGGCTACCGCATTACGCTGTTGCGCCCGCAGGTGGCGAATCTGGATCCAGGCGATGATCAAACCCGTGACGATACTGCTGGCGCCGATGATATCGGCAATATTCGCCCACGTTTCGAGGCTGAATTCTGGCATTGTTATTGCTCTCCCCGCCCGGCTTAAAAAGGCGTATGCTTATCGCTTTGTGGTAGGGGGAAAGTGTAGACGCCCTGCCAGCATTGTACAAAAGTAGTAGAGCAATAATCAGGAGAAAAATATGACAGACACAGCCAACAGTATCGTCATGAACATGGACGACTCCAACAGCCTCATCCCCCAGCCGGAAGGGGTGGAGGAAATTCGCCAGGACCGCAAGAACAAACTGGCCGCTGCCCTGCGCCTGTTTGGCAAGTTCGGCTTTGACGAAGGTGTCGCCGGCCACATCACCGTGCGCGACCCCGAGTTGCAGGACCACTTCTGGGTCAACCCCATGGGCCGCTCCTTCAAGCAGATGAAAGTATCGGAATTATTGCTGGTCAGTCATACCGGGGAAGTGGTCGAAGGCAATGGCCTGCTCAATGGCGCCGCGTTCACCATCCACTCACAGATTCATATGTCCAACCCGGCAGTAACAGCCGCAGCACACTCCCACTCTATTTACGGCAAGGCCTTTTCTTCGCTGGGGAAACTACTGGACCCACTCACCCAGGACAGCTGCGCCTTCTATGAAGATCATGTGCTATTTGATGAGTTTACCGGTGTAGTGCTGGACAACACCGAAGGCGAACGCATCTCGGCGGCGCTGGGTGATCGCAAAGCGGCCATCCTGCGGAATCATGGCCTGCTCACCGTTGGCGACACCATCGAGGCTGCTGCCTGGTGGTATATCACGATGGAGCGCAGTTGCCAGGCACAACTGATGGCTGAGGCTGCGGGCAAGCCGATACTGATAGATCACAATGTGGCACTGCTGACGCGGGAGACCGTGGGGTCACCGCTGGCTGGCTGGTTTAGTTTTCAGCCGCTGTACGATGTGATTACAGCGGAACAGCCGGAGTTGCTGGATTAGGACAGCGACTATCTGATATCAGGCGTTCGCCACCCGCTCCGCCGCCTGCTGACTCGCCAGATACTCTTCATAAGTACCCTGAAAGTCCACAAACTCCTTATGCTTGATATCAATAATCCGTGTCGCCAGCGAAGACACAAACTCGCGATCATGACTGACAAAAATCAGGGTGCCATCGTAGTGCTCCAGCGCCAGGTTGAGCGACTCGATACATTCCATGTCCAGGTGGTTAGTCGGCTCGTCCATTAACAGGACGTTGGTGTCCATCATCATCAACTTGCCGAACAACAGGCGATTCTTTTCGCCACCGGAGCAGACTTTCGCCTGCTTCTGGAAATCCTCGGTGGAAAACAACAAGCGCCCCAGGGTGGCGCGCACAATCTGGTCGTCGTGGCTGGGCTTGCGCCACTGGCTCATCCAGTCAAACAGGTTCAGTTCGCAGTCAAACTCGGCAGTGCTGTCCTGGGGACAATAGCCCAGCGTGGCATTTTCAGCCCACTTGATGGCGCCAGTGTCGGCTTTGATCTCGTCCATCAGGCAGCGCAAAAAGGTGGTCTTGCCGGCGCCGTTCTCACCGATAACTGCCAGGCGTGCACCCGCCTCCAGAATCACATTGGCCTTGTCGAACAGGCGCTCGCCGTCGAAACCATGGCCCAGGCCTTCCAATACAAAGGCCTGGCGATGCAACTTTTTGTCCTGCTTGAAACGGATATAGGGGCTGACCCGGCTGGAGGGCTTGATGTCGTCCAGTTTGATCTTGGCAATCTGGCGCGCGCGGGACGTGGCCTGCTTGGCCTTGGAGGCGTTGGCGGAGAAACGGCTGACAAACTGCTGTAGGTCGGCGATCTGGACACTCTTCTTGGCGTTCTCTGAGTGCAGGCGTTCCCGCGCCTGGGTGGAGGCTGTCATGAAGTCGTCATAGGTGCCCGGATACACCCGCAACTCGCCGTAATCGATATCGGCCATGTGAGTGCATACAGCGTTGAGGAAGTGGCGGTCGTGGGAGATGATGACCATGGTGCTCTTGCGCTCGTTGAGCATCGCTTCCAGCCAGCGAATAGTGTCAATATCCAGGTTGTTGGTCGGCTCGTCTAACAACAGGATATCCGGGTCGGAAAACAGGGCCTGGGCCAGCAGCACACGCAGCTTCCAACCGGGTGCCACGGCGCTCATGGGGCCAAAGTGCAAGGCCTGCTCGATGCCCGCACCCATGAGAATCTCGCCAGCGCGGCTTTCGGCGCTGTAGCCATCCATCTCGGCGAACTGGGTTTCCAGGTCGGCGACTTTCATACCCTCTTCTTCCGACATTTCGGGGAGGCCATAGATGCGATCGCGTTCTTGCTTCACCGCCCATAGCTCTTCATGCCCCATAATGACCGTATCGACCACCGAGAAGTGCTCGAAGGCGAACTGGTCCTGGCTCAGCTTACCGATACGCTCGTTGGGGGTAATGGACACATTGCCGGCGGTGGGCACCAGGCTGCCATCCAGGATTTTCATAAAGGTGGTTTTGCCACAGCCATTGGCGCCAATCAGGCCATAGCGATTGCCATCGCCGAATTTGACGGAGATATTTTCAAAAAGAGGCTTGGCACCAAACTGCATGGTGATATTTGCGGTAGTAATCAAGGGGTAGTCCTGGGGCCTGGGGTGGCGCCGTTTAAAGGGGTTTTTTCAAGAGGCGCGTACTTTAATGATTTCAGGGCGCCGGGTCGAGGGGGATCTGTGGTATTAGTCCGATTCCTCGTCGTCGCGCAGGCGCTCCTGGCGGTCCTGTTCTTCCTGCAGAGCCTCCTTGATTTCCAACATAACGGCGTCCACATCGGCGGTATGGGTGTCCTCCACCGCATAACCACTGAGCTCGATATCCGGGTGCAGGGTGCCCTCTTCGTAGTGCTCCCAGATTTCCTGGGCATAGCGGGTTTCCAGTATCTGCGGGGCGAACAGGCCATAGTAGGCTGTCATATTCTCCACATCCCGCTCAAACATGGAATGGGCATTGTTATTGGCCGCGGCATCCACCGCCTGGGGCAGGTCAATGATCACCGGGCCGTCCTCGTCGACCAGCACGTTAAATTCCGACAAATCACCGTGTACCAGGCCGACGCAGAGCATGCGCACCACGTACTGCATGACCAGGGCGTGGTCTTCCAGCGCCTGCTCGGCATCCATCGACACATCGTTGAGGCGCGGTGCCACGGCGCCGCTCTCATCGGTGATCAACTCCATCAGCAGCACGCCGTCAAAGCAGCCGTAGGGCTGGGGCACGCGTACACCGGCACTGGCCAGGCGATACAGGGCATCGACCTCCGCGTTCTGCCAGGTCTCCTCCTGCTGTTTGCGGCCGAATTTGGAACCCTTCTCCATGGCCCGCTGGCGACGGCTGTTGCGCACCTTGCGGCCCTCGGTATATTGCGCGGCCTTTTTGAAGCTGCGCTTGGCGGCCTCCTTGTAGATCTTGGCGCAGCGAATCTTTGACCCGCAGCGCACCACGAATACATCCGCCTCCTTGCCACTCATCAGCGGGCGGAGCACCTCGTCCACCAGCCCGTCGTCGACCAGCGGTTGTATGCGCTTGGGTATCTTCATGCGGCCCTTATACAGGACTTGGGAGCAGGATGGAACGCACAGGGCATCTACAGCTTTCTCACCTTGAATTTACGGCCCTTGATCTTACCATTGAGCAGCCTGCCCAGCGCCTGGTCTGCGATATCCCGCTCAACCGCAACGTAGGCGGAATAATCCGAGACGGTGATCTTACCCACCCGTTTGCCGTCAATCCCGGCCTCGCCGGTCAGGGCTCCCAGGATATCCCCGGGACGGACTTTTTCCTTGCGCCCACCCGAAATACACAGGGTGATATAAGGTGGCGGCGGCATGACCTCCCCCGGCGCCGTCACCGTCTCGATCGCCTCGAACTCCAGCTCGCGCTGCAGGTAGTCACCTATAGCCTGTAATTTGTAGCGCTCCGAATCGGCAAACAGGCTGAGCGCCAGTCCTTCCTTGCCGGCCCGTCCGGTACGCCCGATACGGTGCACATAGACCTCGGCATTGCGCGGCAACTCAAAATTGACCACCGCTGCCAGATCGTCGATATCCAGGCCGCGGGCCGCCACGTCGGTAGCTACCAGTATGCTGCAGCTGAGGTGCTTGAACTGCACCAGCACCTGGTCGCGATCCCGCTGTTCCATATCGCCGTGCAGCGCCGCCGCCTGTATGCCACCGTCGTTGAGGGCGCCACAGACCTCCCGGGTCAATTGCTTGGTATTACAAAACACCACTGCCGATGCTGGCCTGAAGTGCGCCAGCAGCTTCACCAGGGCCAGCATGCGCTCGCTTTTCTGGCAGATAAAGAACTGCTGGTCTATGTGCTGATCGCTGTGCAGGGATTCCACACTGACCTGCTGCGGCGCATTCTGGAAGCGCGCACTCAGGGACTGGATATCATCCGGGTAAGTCGCCGAAAACAACAGGGTCTGCCTGCTGGCGGGCGTGGTACTGACAATAGTTTCGATATCATCGACAAAGCCCATTTCCAGCATGCGATCCGCCTCGTCCAGCACCAAGGTTTGCACCCGCTCCAGGGACAGTGTCTCCTTGCGCAGATGATCCTTGATGCGACCCGGCGTTCCCACCACGATATGCGCGCCGTGCTCCAGCGAGCCGATTTGCGGGCCGATAGACTGGCCGCCACACAGCGTCACCACCTTGATGTTCTGCTGGTAGCGCGCCAGGCGCCGAATTTCAGTGGCTACCTGGGAGGCGAGCTCGCGGGTGGGACACAACACCAGCGCCTGCGTGCCAAAATCCCGGGGATTGAGCTTGGTCAACAGCGGCAGGCCAAACGCTGCGGTTTTACCGCTGCCGGTTTTCGCCTGCGCGATCAAATCCTTGCCGGCGAGGGCCAACGGCAATGCCTCAGCCTGGATGGCCGTCATTTCACTGTATCCAAGACTTTCAAGGTTGCCCAGCTGCGCCTCGGGTAAAGGCAGGGTACTAAAGGATAGCTTACTCACATCGATAATCATCATGACCGGGGTGTTCGGGGGCGGCAGTGTAACAGTATTACTGGACATTGAGAGAATGAATACATAGGCTCGTTAAGCGCTATAGCAGTAGCTCTAAGCGAGCCTGCAGATTATCTGAGGAAGACAGGAGAACAGCATGTCCAACAAGACTTTCAGCCGTCGCCAGGTGCTGCAATACATGGCCACCATCGGAGTGCTCAGCGCCCTACCCGCTGCCGCGCTGGCACAAATCATCACCCGCCAGCCACCGAAGAGCCCCTTTGACGATGACTCCACCGCGGAGCAGGTTACCGAAGGGCTGGACCTGAGCGGATTGACCATCGCCATCACCGGCGCCAACTCCGGCCTGGGATACGAAACCATGCGGGTACTGGCCCTGCGGGGCGCCCACATCATCGGCATTGCCCGCACCCAGGAAAAGGCCGACAAGGCCTGCGCCGGCATCAAGGGCGAAACCACCCCGGTGTTCCTCGACCTGGCTGACTGGGAGTCAGTTGTGAACTGCGCTGACCGCATTCGCGCGATGAATATTCCGCTGGACGGCCTCATCACCAACGCCGGCATCATGGCCCTGCCTGAGCTGGAATTGGTAAACGGCGTGGAAAAACAATTCGCGGTCAATCAGCTGGGACATTTCATCCTCATCAACCAACTGCGCGAACCTGTGCTGGCCGCACCCCAGGGACGCTTCACCCTGCTCAGCTCAGCGGCACACCGCTATGCGGACAAGGGTATTGAATTCGATAATCTCGATGGCAGCCAGCATTACGAGCCCTGGAATGCCTATGGGGTATCAAAGCTAGCCAATGCGCTCTGCGCCCGGGAACTGGCGCGGCAAATTTCTGACACTGACGCTACCGCCAACAGCGTCCACCCCGGCGTCATCAGGACCAACCTGGTACAGCACCTGCCCGGCTGGCAGCAGTGGGCGGCCAAGTATTTCGGCTGGGCTTTTATGAAAACGATTCCGGAGGGCGCCGCTACCAGCTGCTATGTCGCCAGTAATCCTGATCTGGTGGGCGTGCGCGGCTTTTACTTTGCCGACTGCAATGTCAGCGAGAAGTATAGCGATTACATGTACGATGACGCCATGGCGGCGCAACTGTGGCAAGTGTCGGAGGACCTGACGAAGGATTACCTGCCGGTTACCCGCAGCGCCTGATCGGTGTCAGGCAGATTCAGCCTGTAACAAGCTGATCTGCTTGTTCAGCCAGGAGGACAGCCAGAAATTTTCGCTGTCCTGCAGCAGGCCTTCATGGGCCTGGATCGCGGCGGTTACTGCACCCGGCGCCTTACGGTGCTTTGGTAACACGATATCCAGCAAGTGCAGTGCCTCTACAAATTTTTTCTCATCAAGCTTCTGCTGTGCCCGCTCGACAATCGCGCCGGGGCCTCCCGCCAGCTCGACCAGATCCTCATCAATGGCACTGCGCGGCGTGGCATACAACTCGGTAGTGGATTCATGCTTGAACCAACCCGCGTAGTTCTCCCAGATCGCGCGCACGCTCCAGGATACCTTGCCGTAACCCTGCCCTACTTCCAGCTCTGGCGGCAAGTGGATTTCCGCCATCAGCGTGTGCAGGTCCTTGCCTTCGTTCATACCCTTCACGGTTTCCTCGTGAACATACAGTATGGCGTCGCGCAGCGCGGTCAACTCTGCGGCAATCAATTCTTTGCCTTCTACAGGGCCGTGATGCCCGTACAAAATCGTCTCTGCCCCAAGATCCAGCACCACCTGCACCGCTGCGGCAACGGTCAGCGCATCGCGATAGCGGTCACCGCGAATCGTCACCAGGTTGGGAAAGTGCCCGAAGGGGCAGCCGAACAGGTTACCGGTCAGGCAAATCTTGTGCTGCGGCAGCCATACGATCACTGAGTCATTGGTCTCGGCACCGGGCACCGCAATCACCTCAACATCCAGCCCACCCAAAGAGAAGTTATAACGATCCTGCACCAGAATATCCGGCCGCGGCACGTCCTGTGGCGGGAACTCGGTAACACCCTGTGCAGCGTAAAGCTCGAAGGCCTGGGCGAATTTATGCGTAAACGCAAAAGCGGAGCGATTGCCACGAAAACTGGCAAGCCGCGCATCATAGGCCTGGTGCTCGGGGTTACCCGCCTGTGCAACCACTGACAGACCGGGATTGCGTTCCCGGAAATAGCCCACGCCTCCCACATGATCCACATGCCCCTGGGTCAGGATCAGGTAGCGCAGTGGATCATCAGAGAACGCGTCAAAATTGCTTTTAATGATTGGCGCCTCGATACCCATACCCGCATTGACCTGGATATTGCCCTCGGGCGTCTGTAACAGATAACAATTGGAAAAAGCCTCGGACAGCACAATGAAATCATTAATGCGCTGGCCACCAATCACTGCTGGATTGGGTTCCACCGGGCGGGACTTGTAAACAGGTTCTCTCATAGGGTTCTCGACAAGACTTATTTCACTTCCACCTGTACGGGAAAGCGCTTGAAATAGAAATCAAAGCGGGCGCGCAAGTCGGCGGGCTCTACCCCGAAGTCTTCACGCAGGCTGTAGACGACACTGCCATGCTTGCCGCGGGGATGATCATTGATATAGGACTGTAACTCTCGACGCGCCGCTGGCGTCATTGCTAGATTGGCCCGGGCATAGATCTTCTCCACCATGGCCAGGTCATCGGCCATAAATTCATGGAACGGTACATCGATGCTCTGCCCTGCCGGAAGCTGGTCCCGATCGCTGACACAGGCCTGTAGTAAGTGCACCACACGATCAGACCAGTAACTGATCAAACCCTGCAAATCGACGCGTTTACGACTGATGCGCTGCCCATAGGCCAGCATGGTCGCCGCAGACTGTATGACTGACACTGGGTCCCTGTGAGTAACAGCGACAGTGGCATCGGGGAATACTTTGTGCAGCACCGGCAATTGCTCCAGGTGCTGCGGGCACTTCAACACCCATCGGGTGTTCTCACCAGTGGCATCACCATCCTGCCAGGTAAGGATTTTGAGCACAGTTTTCATGTACTCGTAGTGCGGCGTCTGGTCCGTCGCATAATAGTGATCGCGCCAGCGGGGAGAAACACACAACCACTCATAGTTGTAGGAGGCGAAATCCGGCCCCATCAGTTCCAGCTCTTCATGGATATGGTCCGGGTTCATCGGGTGCATCGCTGCCAACAGGGGTGACAGCGACTGCATCATCTGCCAGGTGTCCTCACAGCGCTGGTAGCGCGGGTCAATGCCAGTTTCCAGCAACTGCTCACCCGGCACCGGCACAGGTTCGTAGGATTCCCACAGGGGCAGCGCGCGCAGGCGTGAATCAGCCGCCATCAAATTCAGCAGGTGCGTCGTGCCAGAGCGCGGCAGGCCCGCCACGATGATCGGCGCCGTAATCTGCACGTCGTGGATTTCCGGATGGCGACTCAGCACACCCTGTATCAATAGCCGACTTTTGGCGTGGGACACCAGTTTATTACGTAAAGAGAGTCGGCCAAGATTCACCAGGCCAGCATCGCTACCCCACTCATCACACAACAGGCCCAGCCGCGGCAGAAAATCCTCTGGCCCGAAATCAATCAGTCCCGTTACGTCCCGGGCTTCCTGCAGAATGCTGTCCACAGTAAGCTCAATCGTCAAAGTCTCACCATAGGCCAGCGCGCCCTGCTGGGCCTCGGTCAGCTGTGGCTCTCCAAGATCGCTTATACGAATCTGCTCACTCATCACTGTTTCCGTTACTCTAGTGGCTCACAATCTTTATTTAATACGAATGTATTACATTAGGATAGTACAAAACAGCACGCTGGACAAGCACGATGGTTCTCCACCAGGTTTCACCGTAAACACAATCCAGAAAAGGGGTCAGAGCCCTTTTTGAGCACAG
>CBDTVJ010000034.1:0-15742 GCA_965363655.1 uncultured Halieaceae bacterium
TTTTCCTGCATGCGGACAGTCGTCCTGGCCTGTCCGCTACAGAACTGCAAACCTGTCTGGTGCAGCGTCCCGAGTGGGGGTTCTGTCGCGTGC
The DNA here is from genome assembly GCA_965363655.1 of uncultured Halieaceae bacterium. Classification (GTDB taxonomy): domain Bacteria; phylum Pseudomonadota; class Gammaproteobacteria; order Pseudomonadales; family Halieaceae; genus Marimicrobium. The sequence goes on from CBDTVJ010000034.1 coordinate 94, forward strand.
GCCTCAACGGCAGCCGCCCCTGGTTTCGGTTTATCGAGTGGAGCATGAACCAGCGCTCCCGGCTGACCCATGTGGCGACCGGGGACCAGATGATCTTTGTCCGCAAAACCCTGTTTGACAGCAGTGGCGGGTTCGAGTTGATACCACTGATGGAAGACGTTGAGTTCTGTAAGCGCCTACGGCGCCTGTCCAGTCCGCACATTTTTCGCCAGCCGGTGCTGACATCAAGTCGGCGCTGGGAAGAGGGCGGCGTGGCGCTAACGGTGCTACGCATGTGGCTGCTGCGCCTGGCGTATTTCCTGGGGGTGTCCCCGCAAAGATTATGGCGGCATTACTATGGCCGGTGAAGCGGGTGAGGTGTTACTGATTCAGTTTGCCAGGGCGCCAGTCCCAGGAAGCGTAAAAACACGCATGATGCCCCGCTTATCCGCCACTGACGCCTGCAACTTGCACTGCGAACTGGTGTTGTGGACCTGCCGTCGGCTGCTGGACTCAGGCCTCGGTGCAGTGGAGTTGTCGGTCGCAGGCGGGGCGGCGTACCCGCTGTTCGACCGGTGCCGGGAGATGGGTGTGGCACGCGTTAGTGAGCAGTCCGGCAGCGACCTCGGCCAGAGAATGTATCGAGCCCTGCGCGGGGGGCTGGTCGACCATAAACGGGTAATCCTGGTAGGAAGTGACTGTCCAGGCATTGATGAAGTCTATCTTGGCCAGGCGCTACTCAGTCTGGAGCATGCGCCAGTAGTATTGGGCCCGGCAACCGATGGTGGCTATGTACTCATAGGTGCGAGCAGGATTCATGAGCAGGTGTTCGAGGGTATTCCCTGGGGTACCGACCAGGTGTTTGCCCGATCCATTGCGGCGCTGGATGCTGCAGGGCTGGATTGGCAGGCATTACCAGAACTTGCGGATATCGACAGGCCACAGGATCTTGCGATCTGGGAATCCCTGAGCGCCAGGGAGCGTTAAGCCGGGCCTATGGTAAGTAGGTGCAAGGTGGACGCTGTGCCAGTCGGGTTCACAACAGCTGCCCGAAAGCATGCCGTGCTATGAAAGTCCCACCGGGGCAAGGCGTCAGGCGCTGGCTGCCGCCGCATCAGGTTGTTTCAGGCTGCCGCCGGCTCGATGGTGCAGCAACCACGCTATTGCGGTGCAATAGCTGAGATTGGTCTGCAACTCGCTGTCGGGGTCGCTCAAAAAAGCCCGCTGGCTGGCCAGCCCTCTTACCCTGCTGGCTAAATCCGGATTGAACGCCAGGTACCGGTCCCACAGATCGCGGTGCTGGGCAGCCGTGATATGGAACAGGCCAAGGCCTTCATTTCTCGCGGAAAACAACCCCAGGTCAGGGGCGTTGATGGCGGCATCAAGGAGGAACGCTTCGTACGCGGGCGTCCATGCTCCCATATACTCCAGGGTTGGTCGAATAACCTGATCTCTCAGGTGTTCTGCGGTCACGTACATAACCCACTCCCTCGCAGGGATGACTAATCCGTCAGATGCTGCAGTCACACTCTTATGTTTTGCTGTGGCCCGGTTATTATGGGACGTGTCTGGAGAAGGTACCCAGATCGCGTCTTTTCCAAGCTCACAAGCAACTTTTTAACACAAAGAAACAATAAATCCAATAAAAATAAAGAGTTAAGGATGTTATTTCACAACGAATTTGTAAAAAGACTGTAACTGGATTGTAAAAGGGTTTGGTCGGGCGTGCTGGAAGAATCTAAATGAATCAAAAATCTTAAAAAAATCGATATAAATGCCTTAAAAACGCCAAAGGTCTTAAAAAGTGTTCAACCACCTGAGATTTTGACAGGGTACCCTCTTTTTTCTAATTCCTCTTTCAGGATATTCCGCTGGTCTCCCTGAATTTCAATATTGTCATCCTTCAGGGCGCCACCTACACCGCATTTCTGCTTCAGTTCCTTGGCCAGTGACTTCAATTCGGTGCCGCTCAGGGGGAGTCCCTTGATGATGGTGACCGCCTTGCCACCGCGCCCCTTGGTCTCCCGGTGCAAGCGCACGATGCCGTCACCGGTTGCGGCCGGCCGGTCCTTGCCGCAGACACAATCGGCCACTGGTCGCTGGCACTGAGGGCAGCGACGACCCATATCGGTTGAGTAGACCAGGCGGCTGTTACTGTTTTTGCGTTTGCTCATGGGTAGGCGGTGTATTTGTGGCTGGATCGTGTATTTATCGAGTGCCCGGCAGTATATTAGTCCGTCGCCCCAACGGGAACCCGCAACGCCAGGAGATTAAGGCTGCATGTCTGAAGAACTACAGGAACTGAAACAGCAGGTGGCAGAGCTGCAGAGCCAGCTCGCCTTCCAGGAGGATGCGGTGAGCAGCCTCGATGCGGCGCTGGCGCAGCAGCAACAGGAAGTCCTGGTGTTGCGCCGCCAACTGGAACTGCTCAAGCAGCGCCAGGATGAGCATGCCGCCACGGCAGATGCGGGAGAGGGTGATTTTGTAGCAAGTGAAAAACCCCCGCACTATTGAAGCCATCTGCCTTCCCAGTCGAATGGAGCATCGGTAGAATCGACGGCTTTGACCGCAATCACAATAAAGGAACAAGGAGCTGACTATGTCAGAGAGTGCCGGTAAGGACAGCGCTGAACAGGTGGAGTTTCGCCAGTACTGTCGCGATTGGCTGCAGGATAACAAGCCCGCTGAACCCACCGTCAGGTTGCCCCTGTCCCCACTGGAAATAATGACTGAGCAGCAGCTGTCCTATCTGCAGGCCTGGCAGAAGTCGGCCTACGATGCAGGCCTGGTCGGCTGTGACTATCCCGTGGTGGTGGGTGGCGGTGGCCGCAGCGATTGCCAGCGCATCGCCAATGAAGAAATGATTCGGGCGCGTACGCCCTTTATGCCCAACGTCATTGGCCTGGGTATGGCGGCGCCCACGGTGTTTTATCACGGACAGGATGCGTTGAAGGCGCGGCTGCTGCCGCGCCTGTTTTCCGGCGAGGATATCTGGTGCCAGGGCTTTAGTGAGCCCGGGTCTGGTTCAGACCTGGCCAGTGTGCAGACATTTGCTGAGCGCAAGGGTGATAAGTGGGTCATCAACGGACACAAGGTATGGACCTCCCTGGCGCATTTTGCCGAGTGGATGATCATCTTATTGCGTACCGATAAATCGCATAAATACGACGGCCTGTCTTATTTTGTGGTTCCCATTCGCTCAGCCCTGGGCAAGGGCGTGACCGTGCGCCCGCTGATCAAGATCACCGGGGAGACCGGCTTTAACGAGGTGGTTTTCGAGGACCTCGAAGTTGACGACGGTTATCGTCTCGATGAACTCGGTAAGGGTTGGCAGGTGGCGATGACCACACTATTGCACGAGCGCGGTGCGGGAGAACTGCAGACTCCCCGGTCCGGCGGCATGAAGAGCAAGGCCACCCACGCTACCAATACCGCGAACCTGATCGAGCTGGCGCGCAGTACCAAGCGCAATGGCAAGCCAGCTGCGGCGGACCCCTTGCTGCGTGATCGCATCATGCAGCAGCTTATTCGTGAGATGGGCCTGCAGGAGAACCAGCGCCGGGCCAGGGTGCCGGCTCTACTGGATCATCCCTCCCGGCTGCTGTTACAGAACAAACTGTTGGCCAGTGAAATCGCCCAGGGTACGGCGGCCCTGGCCCTGGAAGTGGAGGGCGCCAGCGCCTCCCTGTATCTGGGGGACGAGAACGCCCCGGCCGGCGGTCAGTGGCCCATGGCGTATATGAACTCCTACGGCATGACCATCGCCGCGGGTACCAGCGAAGTGCAGCGCAATATCCTGGGCGAGCGTGTGCTCGGCCTGGCCAAGTCAAAATAAGGAGGGGACATGACACAACCGGACAATTTTGGTTTTGGCGAGGAGTCGGCACTGTTAAAGGAGTCGGCCCGGAAATTTTTTGCGGATAACTTTGCCACTGACAAACTGCATGGCATGGCGGCGAGTGATCCCAATCCGGAGCGCATGACAGAGTGCTGCTGGGACCAGGCCTTGTGGCAACAGCTGGTGGAGCTGGGCTGGACTGCGGTGGCAGTGCCGGAATCCGCTGGTGGTGTGGGCATGCCCGCAGTTGCCGTGGCCGGCCTGGTAGAGGAACTGGGGCGGGCGGCTTTCCCTTGCCCCTTGCTGCCGACCTTGAACGCCACCTATGTATTGGCCGGCTGTGGCAGCGCCGGGGAGGCGCCGCTGGCAGAAATTGCGGAGGGTGCTGCGGCCACCCTGGCGATAAACAATCGCGATGGCTGCTGGGAACTCGACACTACGGAAGTGACCGTTGAGGATGGCAAACTCACCGGCACAGCCTGGTTCGTGCAGGATGCGCGCAAGGTAGATCGCCTGCTGGTAAGTGCCAGCAGCGCAAACGGCCTGGCGCTTTACTGGGTGGCAGCCGATGCCCCCGGAGTGACCATCAGCCCCGACGCAATTATCGATCTCACCCGCGACCAGGCACATATCCAGTTTGACGGCGTGCAAGGACAGGAGCTCAGCGGCAATGGCCTGTCCGCCCTGGAGGGCGCCATGCCCGCCATATGGACGATGCTGGCAGCGGATGTGGTCGGCGCAGCGGAGTGGCAATTACAGACCACGGTGGAGTATGCCGCAACACGGCAGCAGTTTGACCATGCGCTGGGCTTCTTCCAGGCCGTCAAGCACCCCCTGGTGGATGTGATGTTGCTGGTAGACCAGTGCAAGTCACTGGTCTACAACGCCGCCTGTGCCTTCGACACCGAGCCGGAGAAGGCCGCGCAGTATGCGCACATGGCCAAGGCCTCTGCCAGCGAGCTGGCGGCCTTCGCCTCGGGCCGTTCAGTGCAAAGTCACGGTGGTATTGGCTTTACCTGGGAATGCTATGTGCATTTGTATTTCAAGCGCCAGAAGCACAGCCAGCTGCTCTGGGGTGATGCCGCCTGGCACCGTGCGGCTCTGGCGGACATCCTGATGGGTAAGGTCGCCTGAGGTAAATCGGTGCGGTCTTTTTGCGCGCCACTAAAATGTTCAACAAACGGGTAGCTTGAGTATGAATTGGAAATCTCTAGTGCTGGTATTGCTCACGCTGGTTGTCGGCCTGGGCGTGCTGGTTAAAATAGCGCTGCGCACCCCCGTGGCACCGGCGCACCAGGTCTTTATCAACGGCGATATCCTGACTATGGACGCCGGTAATGCTGTGGTCCAGGCCCTGTCCACCCGTGGCGAGCTGATCGAGGCGCTGGGCACTACCGAGGAGATCATGGCGCTGGTCGCGGACGATACCCTGGTGGTTGACCTGCGTGGCAGAACGGTATTACCCGGCTTTATTGACGCGCACGGTCACTTTCCCGGTTCAGGCATGAAGGTGATCGCCGCTGACTTGAACAGTCCTCCTATCGGCGACAAGACCACCATGGCGGAAGTTCTCGCTGCCGTTGAGGCGCAAGTGGAGGGCAAGTCACCGGGGGAATGGGTATCCGGTTTTGGTTACGATGACACGCTGCTGGCCGAGAACAGGCATCCGACGCGGGCAGAACTCGATGCGGTGTCCACTGCGCACCCTATCTCTGTGATGCATGTATCCGGGCATATGCTGGTGGCGAATTCCCTCGCATTGGAATTGGTGGGTATCGATGCGAGCACACCCGATCCTGAGGGCGGAGTGATCGGCCGTCGTGCTGGTTCACAGGAACCCAATGGTCTGCTGGAAGAGACCGCCCGCATGGATTTGATCAACCTGATGCAGGATATAAAACTGGTCGACACCTATCGGCTGTTCAAGTCTGCGGCTAACGAATACTCGGCAATCGGGGTTACCACCGCCCAGTCCGGGGGAGTTACCAGGGAACTGGCCAAGGGTTTGTCGTTTTTCAGCAAGATCGGGGTGATTCCACAGCGCCTTGTGCTATTTCCCTTTGAGACTGCCTTTGGCGAGAGCCTGCTGAATGGCGAGTACGATCCCGCCAGCTATCACAGCGACAAAATCACCATGGGAGCAGTGAAGCTGGTCGCCGATGGCAGCATACAGGGCTTTACCGGTTACCTGAGTATGCCGTATCACACCCCCTACCATGGTGACGCGCAATACCGCGGTTACCCCACCATGTCACGTGAGAAATTGTTCAAGCAGGTGGAAGCACTGCACCGGGCTGGCTACCAGTTGGCCATTCACGGCAATGGGGACGAGTCGATTGAGGATATCCTGGATGCCTTCGAAGCCGCCCAGCAAGCTCACCCGGTGGAAGATCCTCGCATGATCCTCATTCATGCCCAGATGGCGCGGGAGGACCAGATAGCGAGAATGCGGGGTCTGGGAGTGACGCCGAGCTTCTTTACTGCACACACCTGGTACTGGGGTGACCGTCACCGGGATATTTTCATTGGGCCTGAAAGGGCTGCCGTGATCAGCCCGTCGATGTGGGCGAAGAACCATGGCGTGCGTTTCAGCTCGCACCTGGATACGCCGGTCACGCCAATGGAGCCGCTGCAGGCGGTCTGGAGCCTGGTGCACCGCCAGACTGTTGGCGGTGATGTATTGGGTCCAGAGCAACGCATTGATGTCATGGATGCCTTGCGGGCGGTCACTATTGATGCGGCCTGGCAGGTTTTCCAGGAGAATAATCGCGGTTCGCTGGAGCCTGGTAAGTATGCCGATCTGGTGGTGTTGTCCGGCAGCCCGCTGGCAGAGCCCATGAATATGCGCGACTTACAGGTGGAGAGGACTGTGATCGGCGGAGCCACCATTTTCGAGCGGTGATAAAGCGGGTCCCAGGGGGCTGAACGCCTAATTTTTGTACAGGAATTTGTCCCCGACCAGCTTCCGGGGGTAATCCCTGACCCGTCCTGGTTACTTTCTCGTCTGGGACGTGGACAGCCGCAGGCCATTCGGATATAAATACACCAACGGCTTAAGCCAAAATTGAGCTTATGCTGTTTTCAGCTACCGACGAAAGCAGGCCGTACGTATGTATCGCTACAGTGTAGACAATGCCGTAACTTACACTCCCGACGACTTTGTTCTTTTCAGGGAGTCTCCGTTTGCCGTCTGGATGGAACGCCTGACGCTGGAAAACCCTGACCACGGCATTCCCCCGGATGTTAATAACCTTGAGCCCAGCCATTCCGCGCAGGGTGATAGCGAACTTGTCTACGGCGATATCGTCGATACCTTGCGTGCCGAGGCCAGGGATGTCGCGCTGATCCGCGCAGACCTGGACGAACCCTCGCGCCGCGCCAGCACCCTTGCCGCCATGCGCGACGGCGCGGATTTTATCGTCAATGGCCTATTGGCATTGGGGCCCTTGTGCGGTAGCGCGAATCTGCTGATGCGCACCAGTGGTTACTCCGAACTGGGTGATTACCTCTACGTCCCCTGTGAGACCAAGGCCACAACAACTTCGCACTCAGCGTTTCGCCTGTCTTTCCTGGCCGACTTGTTACACAGCCTGCAGGGGCAGCTGCCGCCACAAATGTTGATTATCCGCGGTGACGCGGATGTTGTGCCCCTGCGCACTGAAGACCATATCTACTATTACCGGGCCCTCAAAAAACGCTTCATGAATGACATGCGAAACTTCCGCAAACACCGTATGCCTGATCCGACGGAATCAGCGCACTTCGGGCGCTGGGCAGAGTGTGCCAGCGAAGTACTCAAGCAACGGGCACAGAGCGAGGGAGCTGAAAGTGATCAGCCTCTCGATGATGTCGAGGAAATAGCCTCGGTGCCGGAACTGCAGCTGCCGGAACTGCAGGTGGCGGGCTTGGCCGGACAGGCTGCTCCCGCCTATGAATTGAACGAGATGCAGCAGCCTGTTGTGGCCCAGGGTTCCCAGCACAGGGCAGAACTTTACAGTGTCAGGGGCAAGCAGACTGCCGCGATGGCCAGCCATACCCTGGCAGAGCAGGCGCGCAGCCTTGACCCAGCGAGTTATCGGGTTGGCGAGGGGCCGGGGCCAACGCCCAACCTGGCGCGCTTTGCACAGCGTCGACCGTTAGCAGTGGAGTCGAAGGTCGAGTCTGAGCCCGCAAAACCAGAGCTGGATCTGGTGGAGTTGGAATCACCCGAGCCTGAGTCAGTGGAACTTGACCTGGTGGCGCTGGAGCCCATCGCGACAGAAGATGCGAGCCTGGAGCTCGGCCTGGTAGACATTGAACTGCTCGAAACAGGTCAGTTTGCAACGGCTAGTCTGGAGCCCGCTTTGAGTGAGCCACAGCCAGATTGCCTTGGCGTCGATGTGGCATTGCAAAACCTGGAATTTATCGGCAGCAATAGCGGCACCTCCCTCGCCATGGACAGGGTCCCGGAGATGACTGAAGATGAGGCACTGTCGCATGCGCCGCCACCCACCCTGCGGGAAACGCGCTTTTCCCACACCGACACGGCGACAAACACTGTCACAGGGCAGCTGCCAGACCTGGAGCCTCCTGAGCCCTTTTTGCTGCCGCCGGACGATGTCCTGATAGCGGACGAGCCGCCACGCAGGTCAAAATCCCACCCTCTGGACAGCGATGGATTCAGTTTGGGTACTGCATCTGTGGTGGATATGGATGGTGCCCCGCCGCCGACACTCGCGCCTGTGGTAGAGAGTATAGAGCGCAATGCCAGTGACAAGACTGCCTTCCTTAACCCCGCGCGCAGGAAGTCCCACCCGCTCCTTAAGGGGGCAGACCCGGATGAGGTCCGCTCACCCAGCCGAGCCTTCAGTAGTAGCCTGATTACCAGCGCAGATGTCGAAGACTACTAGTCAGGCTCGATCGTTAAGTCCGGTACTTAAGCCCGGTCGTTAAGCCAGGCAGTAACTGGTTCAGCGCAGGGCCCTGAAGCAGGTGCGCAGCTCGTCGATAAATGTCTCGGGTTGCTCAAGTGCTGCGAAGTGCCCCCCGCGCTCCAGTTCATTCCAGTGGATCAGGTTAGAAAAGCGTTTTTCTGCCCAGCGGCGGCTGCTCCTGAATATTTCATGGGGAAATATCGAGCAGCCCACGGGCATGTCAATCGGATCCATGTTGGCGTTGGAAAAGCTCTCCCAGTAGAGGCGGGCGGAACTTGCGCCAGCGTTGTTGAGCCAGTAAACCATGACGTTATCCAGTAACTCGTCCTTGCTCAGGATATTCTCAGGATGCCGGCTGCCGTTTTTTTCGCAATCTGTCCACAGATAGAACTTTTCCATGATCCACGCCATCTGGCCGACGGGTGAATCCGCCAGGCCGTATCCGAGGGTCTGCGGGTAGGTCGATTGCTGTTTGGAATAGCCTGAGCCTTTCTCTCCATACTCCGCCATGGACTGCAGTGCCGACTGCTCGCGTTCTGTGAGGTCCGCCATGGTGTCCGGATCGGGAATTACCAGAGGCATATTGATGTGGATGCCGGCGCAGAACTCGGTCTCTGTCAGGCCCATGCTCTGGGTGATGACGCTGCCCCAGTCGCCCCCCTGCGCCACGTAACGGTCATAGCCAAGGCGGGCCATCAGTTGCCCCCACATTCGCCCGATCTTTTCTACTGAGGTACCAGCGCTGGTGGGTTTGCCGGAAAAGCCGTAGCCGGGCAGGCAGGGTACTACCACATGAAAGGCATCCTCCTCGCTACCGCCATGGGCGGTGGGATTGGCGAGGGCGTCGATAACCTTGTGGAACTCTACCAGGGAGCCGGGCCAGCCGTGGGAAATGATGACCGGAAGGGCGTTTTCATGGGGGCTGCGGTAATGAATAAAGTGGATATCTATGTCATCGATGGTGGTGATGAACTGCGGCCATTCATTGAGTTTTGTCTCAAACCTGCGCCAGTCGTAGGCAGAGCCCCAATAGTCAGCCAGCTCCCGTGTGTATTCCAGTGGCATGCCCTGTGCCCAGTCTTCGACCGTCTCCTGGTCGGGCCAGCGGGTGAGGGCCAGTCGCTGTTTGAGCTCATCGAGCTCTGAGTCTGCAATGTTTACCGTGAAGGGGGTGATATCAGTCGTCACTGTGGTAGCTCCATTTCATGTGATGAGCTAAAGTAGCCAGCCAGAAAAATGGTTGCAAGCTTTTTAGTATAGGCTGGTAACTTCGCGTATAGTGACTAAGCTATATTCTTGGCTGATTAATTGCAGCTTTCTGTGCTGCTGGGAAACCGCGGTGAATCATGGAACCTGGTGAGCTAAAAAACTATTGATGAAAATGCCCGTTAAACAAGGATTACTGCTCTGTCGCGCGGGAGAGCTGCTGAGCTATGTGGCGGGAACCGTCCTGAGCGTCTTCTTTGTTGTGCAACTTGCCCAGGGGGAGGTGCAGAGGCAGGGTGGCATTGCCGCCTTCGAACAACTTGCCCAGGCGGACACGGGCCAACAGGGTATTTCCCCACCGGGCACTGCCGCCAATGCCAGTGGGCGCGTAGCGCTGGACCTGGCAGGAACAGAAGATCCGGACACCAGTCTGTGGAATGCCGGACGTATCGATGATTACAAGGCCAGCCTGAATGCGCAGCTGCCTGAAATTCTTGGCGTACTGGAAGTATCCTCGGTGAATCTCAAGGTGCCTGTTTATGCGACTAATACCGAGCTGGTAATGGATCGCGGTGCGGGCGTTATCGATGGTATGTCCTATCCGCATGAACCGGGAAATATTGGCATATCAGGCCATCGCGATGGCTATTTCAGGGTATTGAAAGATGTGCAGGTGGGCGATTTCATTACCCTGCAGACTTTCGAGGGAGAGAAACGCTTTCGTATTGACGAGACACACATAGTCCCTATTGCGGACGAGTCCCTATTGCGCGACACTGATGAACAATCGGTTACGCTAGTGACCTGTTACCCCTTTTATTTTGTTGGGCATGCGCCAAAACGCTTTATCGTCAAGGCGTCGCTCGATACAACTAGTGTCAGCCAAAAATAAGGAGGAATTGACATGCTTAAGAAGATGATCGTAGTTACGGGACTGGGTCTTGCCCTGTCGGCAGGTTCGGCTTTGGCCGCGGATAAAGTGGAGAGCTCGGTGACTTGTGCCGATCTCAATTGGTCAGCCGAGGTGCTGGCCCGCAATCCTGATATCGCGGCGATGTGCCAGACAGTCTATGAGTATGAAGGCAAGTTGTACGCCAAGACATCGGTGGAAGTAGTGCGTGTTCGTGGCAACACCATGACCTTCCGTCCCATGCAGCTTGATGGCTCCAAGGGCGACAGTCGCAGCGTCACGCTCGACCCCAGCTGGCGTGCAGAGATCGGTGGGCGTAACTATCGTGCCAGCGACCTCAGCCGTGGGCAGAAGTTGAACGTGTACCTGCCTGAAGATCGTTTCGCCCTGGCCGTGGTAGACGCTGATGGTCCTGATGAAGTCGACTTCGTGGTGATTGATGACGCTACCTCAATGCCTGAAACAGCGAGCCCGTTGTTCCTGTTTGGGCTGGCCGGTGGAGCCTTGCTGGCGTTGGGTGGTGTGTTCAGCGCACTGCGCCGCCGCTTGGGCTGAGTACCAGCTTGAGACTAGACTAAGGGGCTTCGGCCCCTTTTTTTGTTTCTAGTCCTCGACCCAGACCCGGCGCAGCGGCTCGCCGAAATCATCGTAGATGACTTTGCGTCGAGGCTGGGCGATACGACCTTTGCGCGCCGGTTTGCGGGAGTGTTTTTTCTGGCGTCGGGCCTCGATGGCTGCGACCACCTCAGGTACCAGGGTGCGCTGGCTTTTGGGTTCAAGGAACAGCCTGCGATTGAGGAACAGGGGAGGGTCTGTGGGGTCCTTGCCCGATAGTCCTCGCGGAATTTCTTCAACGCTGCCGCCCCGCTGCAGGAAACGCTCGGTTTCCTGTAGCAGTTCATCCCGGATATCTTCTTTGGAGACGAGTTTTTTCAAGGGGCCCTGCTGCCAAATGGCGCGGTGTACAAACCCTGTAGTATAACCGTGCCTTGCGAGATTGACAGGGCCGCAGGCCTGGCAGTTTGCCTGAATGAAGGGCAGTCGATTTAGTCGGTGTTGAGCTGGTCGCGAAGTTTGTCTGATCCGGCCGTACCAAATCCGGCCATTTCCGCCATCTGGCCAAACAGCTCAAACATATCGGTTGCCACTTTATCGCCGGAGAACTCCCGGTACAGGCTGTTGACGTTGACCGCGATGCGTTCCGGGTCCGACCAGGCTGAATATTCCGCCAGTTCGATATCCCTGGCAGCCTCAAAGGCGGCCATGCCCGCATCATAGCGGGCCCAGGCCTGGTCGCGCACGTATTGCAGGTACTGCCGCACCCTGGCGACTCCGTGCTTGTCCGTAATAGGACCGTGTCCCGGTACGATAAGGTCCACGTCCATGTCTTCAATCAGGATGCAGGCTTTGATCCAGTTCGCAACAGGCCCTTCCCACATGACCGGGGTGCCCTCAATGAACAGGATATCGCCGGTGAATACCACCCGGTCTGTCGGTGAATGAACCAATACATCCCCGCGGGTGTGGGCTGGCCCCACCTCTATCAGGTGCACCGGTTTGTCACCTACGCGCAGGTCCAATTCGCCATCAAAAGTACGGGTGGGCGGTGTGTGTCGAATACCGTCAAACCGAAACTGGCCGAAGCAGTGCAGGAAGTATTCGCCGACCGGGCCCATGTCCTTGGCTGCAGCAATCAGTTCGGCCATGGCTTCCGGAGGTAATTCGCTCATCTCCAGGGCCGAGGCGGTCGAGGCGATGATCTGGGCGTCTGTAACCAACTCATTGCCGTGGCAGTGATCACCATTGGCATGGGTATTGACCAGCGTACCTATGTTCCTGCTCGAAGGTTCCACATCACGCATTTTGCGCAACATTTCCCCGGTGAGTTCCAGGTCGAATAGCGTATCAACCAACAGGGATTCCTCGCCATCGACGATGAGCCCGGCATTGCTCCAGCCCCAGCTGGCCTCGGGAGCCAGCCAGGCATAAGCGCCATGTGCCAGTGGGTGTAGGCCGGGGCAGTGCTTGCTTGTCATGCAGATACGCTCAACTTTTATATGCAGAGGCCATATTAGCGCGATTTTGTGTGGAAAGCAGGCGCCAGGTTTTCGTCTTGGCCCACATTCTGTTTTAATGCATACCTGCAAAACATTGGAAGCGTGGAATGAACGCCATTCGATCGACCCTGGTCTTCGCCTGGATCGTAGTTTCAGTCATACCCGTTGGGCTCACTTTGGTGATCTGTTCGCTATTCCTCAGGGATGACACACTGTGGTGGTGGTTTGCCGCGCCCTGGTTGAAAGGTGTGGTTGCTGCGGCGCGTATAGTGGGCGGGGTGAAGTACCGCGTCCACGGTGAAGAAAACCTGCCTGCGGCTGAGGACATGCGGCGCATCATCCTGTGTCCCAAACACCAGTCCACCTGGGAAACATTTTACTTTGCCAGTATGAGCACGCATCCGCTGGCGTACGTGTTCAAGAAGGAATTGCTACGGATACCGTTCTTCGGCTGGTGTATAGGCCGCCTGGGCATGATTCATATTGACCGGCAGCAGCGCAACAAGGCCTGGGCTAAAGTAGCTGAGCAGGGCCAGGTTTTGATGGACCGGGGTAAGTGGATAATCATGTTTCCCGAAGGTACCCGCACTGAGCGTGGGAAAAAAGGTAACTATAAGAGTGGTGCCACACGGCTGGCCGTCGCGACAGGTGCCTATATTGTCCCTATCGCGGTGACTTCCGGTCGCTGTTGGCCCAGACGCTCGTTTTCTTTCATCCCAGGAACCATCGATGTGTCCATCGGCCAGCCGGTCAGCGCTGAAGATCGCGAGCCCGGTGAGTTGATGGATGAAGTGGAACGCTGGATAGAGGCAGAAATGCATCGGCTTGATCCTCAAGCCTACAAACCTCAATAGGGAGTGAGTAACACATGACAGACGCATACATCGTGGGTGCAGTACGCTGCGCAGGTGGCAGGAAAAATGGACGCTTATCGAAGGTACACCCTATTGATCTGGGAGCGGAAGTGGTGGATGCACTGGTGGCCAAGACCGGCGTTGCCGTTACTGAAATCGATGACCTGATCTTTGGCTGTGTGTCACAGGTAGGCGCCCAGTCCAGTAACCTGGCACGTAATGTCTGCCTGTCCTCGGTACTGGGTGAAGTGGTGCCCGGTACGACTGTGGATCGCCAGTGTGGCTCGGGTCAGCAAGCAATGCATTTCGCGGCACAGGGTGTGTTGTCTGGTACCCAGGACGTGGTTATCGCCGGTGGCGTTGAGAGTATGAGCCAGGTACCCATCGGCGCAAATATTATCGATGGATTCAAGGCCGATCACGGCGTGCCTTATGGCCAGAGATTGTCTGAGCGTTATCCCGGAGTGCAGTTCAGCCAGTTCGACGGTGCCGAAATGCTGGTGAGCAAATATGAACTGAGCTCGGACGAACTGAATGCTTTTGCCCTGGACAGTCACGTTAAAGCCAGGAGAGCTGTGGAGGAAGGTCGTTTCGATGAGGAGATAGTGCCCATTGAGATTGAACTTGAAGATGGTACCCGGGAGATGCACACACAGGACGAGGGCATTCGTATGGAGGCTACCCTGGGCGCAATCGCCGGATTGGAGCCGATGCAGGAAGGTGGTGTCCTCACGGCAGCCAATGCCTCACAGATTTGCGATGGCGCCTCAGCGGTGATGATTGCCAATGGCGCTACCTGTAAACGCCTGGGCCTCAAACCGCTGGCCAGGATTGTCGCCATGAGTGTGATCGGTTCGGATCCGGTCATTATGCTGGAGGGGCCAATTCCCGCCACCAGGAAGGTGCTGGAAACAGCCGGGCTCAACATGGACGACATCGACCTGTTTGAGGTCAACGAAGCCTTTGGTTCAGTGCCCCTGTCCTGGGCCAAGGCGCTGAATGCAGACCTGGACAAGCTCAACGTTAACGGCGGTGCCCAGGCCCTGGGTCATCCCCTGGGCGGAACCGGTGCCAAGTTAATGACGACTATGGTGCACGAGTTACATCGCACTGGTAAGCGCTACGGCTTACTCGCCATTTGTGAAGGAGGTGGTACGGCAAACGGTACTATCGTAGAGCGGGTCGACTCAGTAGCCTGAGGTCGGTAACGTCAGCAAGGTGGCCCTGGCAAGGCAGCGTGGTCATAGCATGATTACGTTGTACCTGTTCAGGGTACCAGTACAGCGGCACCACTGAAGCGGCCGTTGCGCAAGTCATCCAGTGCTTCGTTGGCCTGCTCCAGGCCATAAATGTGCACTGTTGTTTCTATCGGTATCTGCGCCGCCAGTGGCAGGAATTCTTCGCCATCCCGGCGTGTCAGGTTAGCCACGGAACAGATTTCCCTTTCTCCCCATAAAATGTCGTACGGGAACGAGGGGATGTCGGACATATGGATTCCCGCGCAGACAACCCGCCCGCCCTTGCGCACGGCACGCAGTGCTTGTGGTACCAGTTCACCCGCCGGGGCAAATATAATGGCGCCATCCAGAGGTACGGGGGTGTCCTGTTTTGAATCCCCCGCCCATTTGGCACCAAGGCCGAGGGCAAATTCCTGGGCTTCGATATCGCCCTCACGGGTGAAGGCGTAGATTTCCTGGCCCCTGTGGCGCGCCACTTGAATGAGGATGTGAGCGGCGGCACCGAAGCCGTACAGGCCTATGGTCTGACAGCTGTCTACCAGGCAATAGGCGCGGTAACCAATGAGGCCGGCGCAGAGCAGGGGTGCGGCCTGTTGATCACTGTATGCCGGGGGGATGGTAAAGCAGTAGCGCGAATCGGCCACGGTATATTCA
>CBDTVJ010000035.1:0-15521 GCA_965363655.1 uncultured Halieaceae bacterium
TAAGCCCCTCGATCTACCCATGGCTTGGGTTAATTCCATTATAAATCAATTGCTTGGATTCGATTGTTCGCTTTTGTAGCGTTCCAGTAAAATTTTCCAGGTACTACATGCGTACTACATGCGTACCACAAAATACAAAACTGGCCGATTGTGGGCCGTATCCTAACCTCACCGCTTACCTCTGACTACCCCTCCCCAGTTAGCCACAGTTGTCTGTACCCCGTGTGTCGACGCAGATATTGACCAGTATCCATAGTTGGGCGCTCAACCTCGCCCTAACTCTATGATTTTTCATAAAAAATGGCAGCCCAAGCAGGACGAAAACTTGCGACCTGCCGCTTTGCTAACAGACGGGTGTAATGCCGAGATATTCAATGGCAGTTGAGCATTATTTCCAGGCAAAACACCGGTGCGGACAAGTCTGCGCGTGCATGCCGGGTCGCCACTTGTAAGCGTGAGCAGTACCAGAAACTGTCAGAAAAATTTACACTTTTGGTGAAATGAAAAGTTCGTATTTTTGTAACTATCTGTTTTTATTAGAAAAATAGTTTTTGGCGCGAAAAATGCGATCTATCTGGCACTGCTTTATCTAAAAGGTCCGGCAAATCACTGCAATCACTGCAATCAGTGTGCATATCATGACTGCCATCAAAGTAGCCTCACATTGTCATGTGTCACCGCAGAGGAAATGAAAATGTATAGAAAACAAAAGCAAGGCTCGTACTTTTTGGCGCTACTACTGATCTTGCCATTCACAGCCCACGGCTTTTTGTTTGATCCGGACGGGGCGGGGGGTGTGCCTGCGGTGGATATGGATTCCTTTGATGTTGTGCAAAGCAGTATCCTCAACGCAAATGGAGTCACTGCCATAGCCGAAGGTGTTAGCGCCAAGCTCAAGAGCTACAGCCACGGCAACATTTCAGCGCTCATCAAGGATGGGGCGGTGGCGTTCTTCCCCGGGTCAGGGAAGCACGAATGTGAAATTACCATTGTGCTAGGGCTCGATACAGAAATTGTCGGGGTTGACGGCAATAAGTTCGATAGCGCCTACGACCCCGCAGGATCCCTCAACTTCTTTGAAATGTGGTTTGACGATACCTGTAATGCCGACCCTCTGGCTGGCACGGGTTTCAATGATGGCACCCTGATAATGAGCGGCAGGTTTACCAGCCTGAACAGTTTCTTCACTGTTACAGAAACAGCTAACCTGCTGCCACTGGATGGCCTGACGACGGATAATTGGGAGCCGGTGGTGACAGTATCCGGCAACGGTAGCGCCAATAATGTAAGGATCAGGGTAGAGAGTTTTGACCCGGCCTTTTTCCCGGGTCTGAACAGTGGCGACATCATCACACTCTCGTTGCAGAACTATTCCCAGAGCCTGCCATTCACCACAACCAATCCATCAGAGCTGTATGCGGGAGCTCCCGGTGGCGCGGCTCCATTACTTGCACCCACTATTGGCGCCAATACCGGAAATAACGGCAATGCCGCGAGCAATGGCATAGATGGGCCGGATTTTATCGCCCAGACGGATGTCAATATTTCTGTGTCTATCGAACCTGCACCACTGGCCAGCCTCGGTGACCGCGTCTGGGAGGACCTGGACGCCGACGGTATCCAGGACTGCACCGATGACGGCGATGGCATCATCGGCGGACCGGGGGATGTTGGCCCCGAGTGCGGTACGGGCATTCCGGGGGTCATTGTGACCCTATTGGGAAACCAGGATGGTGATGCCGACTGTACCAGCGGTGACGAGTTCGATGTCGATACTGCCATTACTGACGGTTCCGGCTTCTACGAATTCCTGAATCTCGATCCGAACCTGGAGTACTGCGTGCTTTTCGATCAGCCCAGCGCGCAGGACCAGCTGCAGTGTGACGACAATATTATCAACCCGGGTATCGGGGCGCAGTTCAGCCCGGCCAATCAGGGCAATGATGATGCCGTGGACAGCGACGCCGATACCACAACCGGCCAGACCGGCAACATCAGCCTCAGTGCGGGCGACTTTGATCGCACCTGGGATGCGGGCCTGTATTGCCCAGCCAAGATCGGGGACCGGTTGATAGACGACCTGAACCGCGATGGCATCCAGGAAACGGGCGAGCCGGGTATTGAGGGTGTGCTCGTGGAATTGGTCGAGTGCGTGAATGGCGCGCCTGGCCCGGACGTTATCGACAGCCAATACACCGACCCGACCGGCATGTATATGTTCAACCCGCTGCCTCCGGGTGATTATGCGGTGATATTCTCCAAGCCGGGAGACACGGTGTTCAGCCCGATGAAGGTGGGTGGCGACGACACGGTCGATTGCGATACCGACGGTAACGGGCTCACCCAGTGTGTGACACTCGGACCCAACGAATACAACCCGAACGTGGATGCCTGTGTTAACACGCCACCGGCCGGACTGGGTGACTTCGTCTGGGAGGACACGAATGTTGACGGCTTACAGAATCTGGGCGAACCGGGCATTGCCGGTGTGACAGTGAACCTGCTGTCACCGGGCGATGACGGCGAGTGCAACACCCCTGGCGATCTGCCCATTGCAACCACCGTTACTGACGCCGGTGGCATGTACCTGTATGACAACCTCGACCCTGGCCGCTACTGTGTTGAATTCGAACTGGATTCGCTGCCGGATGACTTCTGTGCGACGGCTAGCTATCCACTCGGTGCGCCGCTGTTTACCCTGCACAACCAGGGCGGCGACGATGCCGTTGATAGCGATGCCGACCCGACCACCGGCAAAACCGGCAACATCGACCTGGGACCGGATGAATTTGATCCCACCAATGATGCGGGTATTTATTGCCCGGCCAAGATCGGCGACCGCGTGTGGGAGGATACCAACACTGACGGCCTCCAGGACAACACTGAACCCGGCGTAACTGACGTCGAGGTGCAGCTGTTCGAATGCGGCCCGGACGGTATCGCAGGGACTGACGATGATGTTGATACGGGAGAGAGACGCTTCACAGACAACGTCGACGGTATGTACATGTTCGGCGCTGAACCGGGTGTGTTCGACCTCGCGCCAGGCGATTACTACGTGAGATTTGTCCAGCCATTTGGCAGGGACTTCACCATACCGAAACAGGGTGGAGACGATACCGTCGACAGCGACTGCCAACCCGATGGCGTGTCAGCCTGTGTTGCGCTCGGCTCACGTGGCATTAACCTGAACCGCGATTGCGGCATCATTCCGCCGCCGCCTCCGAAGTGTGACCTGGTGATCGACAAGACCTGTCGTGTCGAGACTCCGCCGCCGCCGGCCTTCGATAAGTGCAAGGGCAAGCTGCAGCAATTCTCTGTCATCTGGACAGGGGCAGATATCACTGTCAGTGGACTTCCCAACGATGCGCCGGGCGGGGCGGTCAGTAACAATCAAAAGGTGACCTTCTTCGGACCGTTCTCGCAGAACGATGTGCTCGTCGACATAGCGGGGGCTGTGAGCGGTCAATCGAAGTTCCATATGTCCTGTTCGGATGACGATTTCAACAGTCCGGACGACTGCGGCAAGCCCGCGGGCAATAGCAAGAATAACGATTCGGGCTTCATCAATGATTGGCAGTTGCAGGGCTTCATCGATGCCGAAGACCGGGTTCTGGATTGTGGAGCAGCGGGCACCGAGCCCGACTTTCCGCAGGACAATAGTTGCACGTTTGTACCACAGCCCGCCAACTGCGAGGTGCTCGGCAAGCCGACCAGCTTGACTTTCCGCTATACCGGCCAGGGATGCAGCGCCAGTAACAACCCTCAGGACGGCAAGGCCCAATGCAGCGGGGATGTCAATGGCCTGCTGCCGGTGACCATCGTGGCCGGCAAGAAAGGCCTCCGCTCCCGCGACCTTTACACGGTATCACCGACTTCGGTGGCGTCCGGCGAGGAGTTCACCATATCGGCCAGCAAGTTCAACGGCGACTCGGAGATCGAGATTTCCAATAGTGGCGGTACGGAAGAAAATATCTACCACGCCTCCTGCTCGCAACCGTTGGCAGTGGGCGACAAGTACGGCAGCCTGGAACTGGTGGGCTTCAATGGCGCCAGCGGAGGGACCGATGTCCTGTACGGTTACACCGTGACCAACAACGGCGACCCGCTAAGCGACGTGAGCATCCTGGACGACCGCCTGGGAATAATCGCGGAGATGCTCAGCTTTGCCACGAATCAGACCAGGAGCTTTACCAGGTCCGGGGCGATCTCGCAGACCACAACCAACGTGGCCACAGCCATCGGAGTTCTGGCTGACGACGGCGAATGTCTGGCCACAGATCAAGTGACCGTTGTGGTAGAGGAGCCACCGGCGCCGCCGATGACCTGCCGTGACATCAAGCCGATCACCGCGCTGAGTATGGTTTGGGACGGCCCGAGTGGCGTGGATATTGCCACGGAAGGAGGTCAGCAGTTCAATGACGTGCAGAGGGGCAGCCAGATCACCTTTAGCACGGCCGGTCTGGGGAACGACGTTGACCTGACACTCAGCGGAGCGGTGAATGGCAGTTCCCGTTACCACGTATCGTGCTCCGATCAGGAGATGAACGGCTCCGAGGACTGTGGCAATAACGAGGGTAATGGCAAGGGTAATGACTCGAGCTTGATCAACACCTGGTTGTTCGATGGTATGACCGGTGAAAGTGGCTCGTTTGCCTGTGAGCTGCCAAATACCGGGGTGGTGGATCCGGAGGAAGGTGCTGCCGCGGGCGGCGATGTATCCGGCGCCGCCTCGCTGGATCTCGGTGACGATAAGAAGGTGAAATGGGAGCTGACTAACAATGGCAACCAGGATGTTTTCATCACACGGGTTGAGGTGACGTGGCCGTCCCAGCACGACAAAGTGAAGAAGTTCAAGCTGGAAGGTGACTTCGCAAAAGACGTGAATGACTCCAACTCGCCGACGGCCGTTCCGGCTGACAAGGCCTTTGAGAATGATCCCAAGAAGCGCAAGCTGAAGAAGGGCCGTCACAAAAAACTCGAGGTAGAGTTCACCGAAAAATACAAGGACCACAACCAGAGTGACTACACCATAACGGTGGAGTTCGATAACGGGCAAACGCTGTCGTTCCCGTAAACCAGCGGCCTCGTTAAAGCAAGAGGCAGGCGACCCAAAGGTTGCCTGCCTTTCTTTTAAGTGTTGAAGTCGTCTATGGGGCAAGGTATCTTGCCTCTCGGTGGTCGTCTCTGGTTTGTACGATGCTTAAGCTGGAGCCACTGATTCCAAAACCTCGCGAAAAGCTTACCTATAGTCCCGAAACTGTACCCGCAGCGGTGATCTTGTAGGTCATCTTCTTCCTGAACGACAGCCCACAGCGCTCCAGGCCGAGAGCCTTTCAGGCGGTGTAGCCATAACAAAAACCTCCAGCGTTTTTGTGTGGTTGCAGTCCCGCCGGTCCTTGTGTCACCTCCGACTGGTGGGGCGTTTTTGTTAGGTACCCTTTACCAAAAGTTATCCAGTTTGGAACCAAATAGGTACCAAGTTTCAGTTACGGCTAATTACAACTTTTTACAAAAAAACTGGATATACTCTATGATAAAAGATTTTTAAGAGTTTTTAGTTTGCGAGAAAATACAGAAAAATACACGTACAAAAAAGTATAAGGGGGAAATTGTGGATTCCGCGCTTTATGTTGTGGCTACAGCAATCGGTAACTTCGGTGATATGTCACAGCGGGCCATTGATGTGCTGCGTGCAGTGGATCTTATTGCCGCGGAGGATACCCGACACAGCCGCCGGCTGCTGGATTTCCTCTCTGTGGAAACGCCCACCATGGCCTATCACGATCACAGTGATGAGCGCGCCCTGGAGCGGATTGTTGCCTGCCTGGAGCAGGGTGGCAGTGTCGCGCTGGTGTCGGATGCGGGTACGCCGTTGATTTCCGATCCGGGGTATCGCCTGGTGCGTTATGTGCAGGATAGCGGTTTCGATGTTTGTCCGCTGCCCGGCGCTTGCGCCGCTGTCGCCGCGCTCAGTGTCTCCGGCCTGCCCACGGACCGTTTTCTGTTTGAGGGCTTCCTGCCCGCGAAGGAGGGGGCACGGGCCAAGCGACTGGAGGCTCTGGCCCGGGAATCGGTAACGCTGATTTTTTATGAGGCCCCGCACCGCATTGATGCCGCCCTGAATGCCATGATAAAGGCGTTTGGGGCGCAACGGGAAGCGGTGCTGGCCCGGGAACTCACCAAGACCTTCGAAACCATCAGGCGCAGCTCGCTGGCGGACCTGCAGCAATTTGTCGCTGCAGATGGTAATCAGCGCAAGGGTGAAATTGTGTTGCTAGTGGCGGGCAGGCAGCGGGGTGAGAGTGAGCTGGACGCAGGTGTCGCGGCGCTGCTGCAGCGCCTGTCCCGGGAATTGCCGGCCAAGCAGGCGGCGGCCGTGGTGGCTGATCATACCGGGCTGCGCAAGAAGCAGTTGTACGACTATTTGCTTACCCTCAAGGAGAGCTAGAGGGGCGTCCGCTTGCTCTTGGGTGTGCTGCAGGGTAGTCTTGGCGCCGAGTCGGTCAGGCGATCGCTTTCCGGTCACCTCAGGGTGGCTTAGGGGGGAGGAAAGTCCGGGCTCCATAGGGCAGAGTGCCAGGTAACGCCTGGGGGGCGCAAGCCTACGGAAAGTGCAACAGAAAGTGTACCGCCCGGTCACTGCAAAGTGGCCAGGTAAGGGTGAAAAGGTGCGGTAAGAGCGCACCGCGCGGCTGGTAACAGGCGTGGCGATGGTAAACCCCACTCGGAGCAAGACCAAATAGGAATCCGTCAGCTGTGGCCCGCAGTGGATTCGGGTAGGTCGCTACAGGCAGGTGGTGACACCTGTCGCAGATGAATGATCGTCCACGACAGAACCCGGCTTATCGACCGACTCACCTTTTTTCAGCATGATTACTGCCCGTTTCTACGCGGGAAGTAATCATGTCTTTCCTGCAGTTTCCGCGTAACGCCCATGCTGATTTTGTGAGAGCCTGCACTGGAAGTCCTTCTTATTCCTTTTTAATCTAAAAATCCTTGTTCTAAATAGATAAATAGCCTGTAACTTAAAGTAGATCCTTAGGATAAGGATTTACTGGGCTGTTTTCTTAAGGAATTTCCCGGAGTTTACCTGCTCAAGTCACTCTAATTGACTGAAATTACAACGTTTTTTCCCGGACCTTGCTTGACTCTTTCTCGGTGTCAGTCCTATAGTGTTGAAAAGTGGCGTTATGTGGGAATTTTTGGCTTTTTGTGGGAAAAAGCCAGGAGAGTGGGGAGAACTGTCGTGTTCCGAGGAGTACAGCACATCAATATGGATGCGAAGGGACGACTGGCTATGCCGTCGCGCCAGCGCGAGCCATTGCAGTCCCGGTGTGCCGGACAAATCGTAGTGACTATTGATACCCAATCCTCCTGCCTGATTATCTACCCTCTCCCCGAATGGGAGCGAATAGAACAAGATATTCAAAGCCTGCCAGCACTCAAGCCTGCGGTAAAGCGTTTTCAACGATTGGTGTTGGGCTATGCCACGGATCTGGAGCTGGACGGCAGCGGACGCGTGTTACTGCCGCAGCCCTTGCGCGATTATGCGCAGCTGGAGAAGAAGCTGGTACTGGTGGGGCAGGGCAATAAGCTGGAATTGTGGTCTGAGGATCTGTGGTTGGCTGAGCGCGACCAGGCCCTGCTCGATTCGGGAGCGCAGGACGAGATGCCCGACGAATTGATAGCCCTGAAACTGTAGGAGGGCAATATGCATCAGACAGTTCTGCTGCGAGAGGCAGTTGATGCCCTGGTAACCGAGGCCAGTGGGTTTTATGTGGATGGCACCTTCGGCCGCGGTGGGCACAGTCGCTACCTGCTGGAGCAACTCGATGCGAGTGGCCATTTGCTGGCTGTAGATAAAGATCCTGCCGCTGCCATTGCAGCGCAAGAGTTAGGAGGGAGTGAACCCCGGTTTGAGTTTTTTCACGGGTCGTTCGCTGAGCTTCCCCATCTACTGCATGGGATGGGGATCGATGCAGTAGATGGCATTTTACTTGATCTCGGGGTTTCCAGTCCCCAACTGGATGAGAGTGACAGAGGCTTCAGTTTTTCCCAGGATGGCCCACTGGATATGCGTATGGATACCACCAGTGGTGAAACAGCCGCACAGTGGCTGTCCTACGCGGAAGAGGGAGATATCGCGGCGGTGTTGAAAGAGTATGGCGAGGAGCGTTTTTCCCGTCGCATCGCTGCGGCGATCATTGCCGCACGTGAGGAATCGCCGTTGGAAACTACCGCCCAACTGGCCAAGGTTGTGAGTGAGGCAAATCCCCGCTGGGAAAAGCATAAGCACCCGGCAACACGTTCCTTCCAGGCGATTCGCATCAAGATTAACCGGGAGCTTGAAGATCTTCAGGAGTTGCTGGCAGGCGCGCTGGATATGTTGCGCGTTGGTGGTCGACTGGTGGTGATTAGTTTTCACTCTCTCGAGGATAGATTGGTAAAGCGTTACATGCGCGATATGTCCCGGGGCGAAAAAATCCCCCCGGGCGTGCCGGTGCTGGACAGCGCGCTCAACCGTCGCATGCGGCTGGTGAGCAAAGCGGTCAAAGCGAGTGCGGATGAAGTGGCGGGAAATGTCAGGGCACGTAGCGCAGTGATGCGCGTCGCGGAAAAAATAAGTTAATTCTAAATCCGGGTGAATAGTGTGGCCAGAAGTGGAATGGTAAGTGCGGCCGTGGTGCAACGTGAAGAGCGGGCGGGCCTGGAGCTGGTCTGGTGCAGCCTGGTTGCGCTGGTGCTGCTGCTGCTGTCCGCGTTTTTGATCATTCATTCCACGCACGCATGCCGCGCCCTGTATGCACAGCTGCAGGACCTGGAGTCATCCCAGTGGTATTTGCAGGAGGACTACAGTCGCCTGTTGCTGGAGCAAAGCACCTGGGCTTCACATCATCGGGTCGAGAAGGTCGCTCGCGCTGACCTTGGTATGCAGGCACCGGACCTAGCCAAATTCAAGGTGGCATTACAGTGAAACGCGCCAGCAAGCAAGCTGTGTCCAGCTGGCGTTTTTTTGTATTGGTGGGCGTTCTCTGCTCATTGCTCGCGCTGTTGGTGGGACGGGTGCTGTCGCTACAGATTCTCGATATGGAGCATGGGCGCGAGTTTTTACAAAGCCAGGGGGCGATGCGCTCAGTGCGCACGGCGGAGATACCGGCGTATCGGGGCGTGATATCGGATCGTCGTGGCGAACCGCTGGCGGTGAGCACGCCAGTGGTTTCAATCTGGGCTAATCCCCAGGTACTCAAGCTGTCCGAGCGCCATGGGGAACTGGCGCAGGCGCTGGGAATGGACTTGCAGGAATTACAGGACAAGCTGGCACGCTATGACAGCAAGCAGTTTATGTACCTGCGCCGCCACTGGGTTCCGGTGGAGGCCAGGGCGGTGCTGGAAAAGCGCTTTGAAGGGGTTCACGGTGAGCGCGAGTATCGCCGGTTCTATCCTGCGGGGGAGGTCGCTGCCCAGTTGGTGGGTTTTACCAATCTTGACGGCCAGGGGATCGCGGGGCTGGAACTGGCCTATAACGAGTGGTTGCAAGGTGCGCCCGGCAAGAAAAGATACATCAAGGACCTGCATGGCGAGGTGGT
The DNA here is from genome assembly GCA_965363655.1 of uncultured Halieaceae bacterium. Classification (GTDB taxonomy): domain Bacteria; phylum Pseudomonadota; class Gammaproteobacteria; order Pseudomonadales; family Halieaceae; genus Marimicrobium. The sequence continues at coordinate 9,591 of CBDTVJ010000035.1, forward strand.
GCGCGATATAGGTGTGCTGGAATCGGCCCGCCCCGGTAGGGATCTTACACTCAGTATCGACCTGCGCCTGCAAACCCTGCAGCACAGGGAGCTGCAGCGCGCTGTTACCTCCCTGGGTGCCACCTCCGGTTCAATAGTGACCATCGACAGCCACACCGGTGAGGTGCTGGCCATGGTTAACTATCCGGTCTACAACCCCAACAGCCGCAAGGGCGTCAAAGCTGCCGCCATGCGCAACAGGGCAATGACTGATGTGTATGAGCCCGGCTCTACCATGAAGGCGTTCACCCTGGTCGCGGCTCTGGAAAGCGGTCACTATACCCCCAATACCATGATTGATACTTCGCCCGGTCGAATCCGGGTAGGTCGCAAGGTGTATGTGGATCCGCGTGATTACGGCGAAATCACCGTGACGCGGGTAATCCAGAAGTCCAGCCAGGTTGGGGTGACCAAAATGGCACTGGACCTTGGGCATGAGCCTATTTGGGAAGTGTTCAACCGCTTCGGTATTGGTCGGCCCCCCGGCACAGGTTTTCCCGGTGAAAGCGCCGGACGCCTCCCCACCCGGCCGCGCTGGCACGCGACGGAAAAAGTGTCCCTGGCCTTTGGTTATGGCATAACCGCATCACCGCTGCAATTAGCCAGTGCTTATACGGTATTTGCCAATGGTGGTGTGCAGCAGCCGGTTTCCATGCTGGCCCTGGAGGGGGAATTGCCCGAGGGCGACAGGGTGATTTCCGCGCGGACTGCTTCACAGGTGCTCGACATACTGCACGCTGTAACCGGTGAGCATGGCACCGCGCGCAAGGCGCGAATTCCCGGCTACCAGGTGGGTGGCAAGACCGGTACGGTGCACAAGGTTGGCCCCGAAGGTTATATAAAAGACCAGTACGTGGCCCTGTTCGCAGGCATTGCACCGGTGAATGATCCGCGCATTGTCACTGTGGTGGTAATCAACGAGCCCCAGGGGAAGAACTACGGTGGTGGCTCAGCCGCGGCCCCGGTATTTTCCACAGTCACCGAGGGCGCCCTGCGGATTCTCAATGTGCCGCCATCACAGCTGGGCAAGCTGGAAAAGGTGGCTACACCGGCACCTGGAGGGTCAGCGTGATGTTGGCGGTCAGTGAGGGTGCTGTGCCTTCTATGCCCTTGCCGGAATTACTCGGTAGTGACAACCCTGCTCTAGCCGACATCATGATCAGTGGCATGCAACTGGACAGCCGCAGAGTTCGTTCAGGGGACGTGTTTCTGGCCATGCCGGGGGAGCAACATGACGGCCGCCAGTTTATTGAGCAGGCGGTTGCCAACGGTGCTGCCGCAGTGGTTGCGGAGGCACCGGTAGCGGGGTTTGTTGATGAGATTCCCGTGCCGTTGGTGGAGCTGCCTGAGTTGCGTCTGGAAGCGGGCTCGATGGCCGCCAGGTTTTACCGCTACCCCAGTCGCGACATGCACATGGTAGGCGTGACCGGAACAAACGGTAAGACCACAACCAGCCAATTGATTGCACAGTTGGTACGTGCACTGGGCAAGCCTTGCGGAGTGATTGGTACTCTGGGGGCTTCACTGGGAAATGAAGTAAGCACCTCCGTTAATACCACGCCCGACCCGCTGGAACTGCAGCGGCAATTGGCACAGTGGCGCCGGCAGGGTGTTTACGCGGTGAGCATGGAGGTCTCCTCCCATGCGCTGGTGCAGGGCCGCGTCAACGGCATCGATTTTGAGACCGCTGTTTATACCAATCTTTCGCACGATCACCTGGACTACCACGGCAGCATGGATGCCTATGGTCGCGCCAAATTACAGTTATTTTCCACTGCAGACCTGCGCCATGCGGTCATCAACATTGATGATGAGTTTGCCGCCCAGGTACAGGCAGCGGTGCTGGAAGATACCCGCGTGCTGACCTATTCAGCCAGTGGCGCGCCCGCCGACGTGCGCGTAGAGCATGCGAAATTTCATGCCGGTGGCGTGCGCGGTGAGTTGCACAGCCCCTGGGGTAGTGGCGAGTTTTCAAGCCCGCTGCCCGGCGACTTCAACCTGGCCAACCTCGCCGCCGCTGTTACAGCGCTGGTATTGGCCGGGGAAGACCTGATCGCTGTGCTGGAGGCGGTTGCCCAGCTGCAACCGGTGGCCGGTCGCATGCAGGCAATCGCCAATGACCTGGGCTTACAGTTAGTTGTTGATTACGCGCATACCCCGGATGCCCTGGAGCAGGTCCTACAGGCCCTGCGGCCCCACGTCAGTGGTGCCCTGGTTACGGTGTTCGGTTGCGGTGGTGATCGGGACAGGGAAAAGCGGCAGCTGATGGGGCGGGTGGCATGTCACTGCTCCGATCGGGTGGTGGTTACCAGTGACAACCCACGCAGTGAAGATCCGCTGGAAATTATGCGCGACGTTGAGTCCGGTTGCAGCGGCGATTACGCCCTGGTGGTAGACCGTGCCGAGGCAATCCAGGCTGCTGTGAGCGAGGCGGTTGCCGGTGATTGTGTGGTGATCGCCGGTAAAGGTCATGAGACATACCAGCTGGTGGATGGGGAGCGCCGGCACTTCAGTGATGAGGCGCAGGTCCGCGACGCTCTGGCAATGAGGGCGGCTGAGTGATGCGTCCGATATCCCTGGCAGAACTGCAAGCGCCACTGGCGGCTCAATTGCACGGAGCAGACCGTGAAATTCTCGGTGTTTCTACTGACAGTCGCAGCCTGCAAGAGGGTGATCTTTTCGTCGCCCTGAACGGGGAGAATTTCGACGGGCATGACTATGTGGCGGGGCTGGAAGGCTCTGGTGCCGCTGCGGTTTTGGTCAGCAGCTCAGTAGCGAGCTCGTTGCCGCAGTTGCGGGTAGCGGACACACAGCAGGCCCTGGGACTACTGGGGGGCTATAACCGACAGCTTTATAAGGGACCGCTGGTGGCTATCACCGGCAGCAGTGGCAAAACCACGGTTAAAAATATGGTGCACGCGGTGTTGTCCCGGCGCGGTGAAACGCTGGCCACGCAGGGCAACTTCAACAATGAGATTGGTGTGCCCCTGACACTTCTGCGTCTCCATCCCGGTGTCGAATTCGCCGTAGTAGAAATGGGCGCAGCCCGGGCGGGAGATATCGCCTGGTTGTGCGAGCTCGGTTGTCCCACTGTGGCCCTGTTGCTCAATGCCATGCCGGCCCACCTGGAGGGTTTCGGCAGCGTGGAGGGTGTGGCGGCGGCCAAGGGTGAGATATTTGATCGCCTGGGTGAGGGCGATTGTGCCGTTATTAACGCCGACCAGGCCTGGGCCCGGCAGTGGCGCAAGCGTGCCGGTGCGGCGACTGTGCTGGATTTTGCAGTGGAGCAGCCTGCCGCCATTACTGCCAAGGATATTCAAACAAAGGGCGTCGAGGGTGTCGGGTTTACCGTCTCTACGCCCGCGGGTGAGATAGCCGTAAGGCTGGCCTTGCCCGGGGTGCACAATGTCGCCAACGCGCTAGCGGCAGTGGCGGTAGGCTTGGCCTGCAACTTGTCACTGACCGAGATCCGCGATGGCCTGGAGTCTTTACAGCCGGTGGATGGTCGTCTGCGTGCCTTGCGCTCGCCCCGTGGTTGTACTGTTATTGACGACTGCTATAACGCCAATCCCGGTTCCGTTCGCGCGGCCATCGAGCTGCTGGCTGCCTGTCCGGGGCGCCGTACCCTGGTGTTGGGAGCGATGCGTGAGTTGGGCGCAGACAGCGCGGTACTGCATCGTGAAATGGGTCAACATGCCCGCGCCGCCGGTATTGATCGGCTCTGGGGTGTGGGCCCCGAACTGGAAATCTGTGTGGATGCTTTTGGCGAGGGTGGCAGTTTCTTCCCTGACCGCGATGCGGCGTTGAGTAGCTTGCAGCAGCAGTTTGAGCCTGCAGATACGGTGCTGGTGAAAGGATCGCGCAGCGCTGGCATGGAGCTGATATTGCAGGCGTTGCTGGCGGATGACGAGAAGGGGAGGGCTGGGTAATGTTGCTATTGTTGGCAGAGTACCTCACCCAGTTTGAAAGCGGGTTCCGGGTGTTCCAGTACCTGACACTGCGTGGCATCCTGGCCGCAGGCACGGCTTTGGCCATATCCCTGTTGGTTGGCCCAACGATGATTCGCCGTCTCAACTATCACCAGGTCGGGCAGGCAGTGCGCGATGATGGTCCTCAAAGCCACCTGAGCAAATCCGGTACCCCGACCATGGGTGGTGCCCTGTTGCTGGTCGCTATCGCCGCCGCCAGCCTGTTGTGGGGCGACCTCAGTAATGACTACCTGTGGATTGCGCTGTTGGTAACGGCGGTTTTTGGTGCGGTGGGCTGGGTCGACGATTATCGCAAGGTGGTGGAAAAGGATTCGCGCGGACTGCCGGCGCGCTGGAAGTATTTGTGGCAGTCAGTCGCCGGCCTCGCCGCGGCCCTTTACCTGTATTTTGCCTTCGATACCCCTGTCACCACCGAACTCTATGTTCCGTTCTTCAAGGATTTTGCCTGGAGTATGGGGCCGTTTTTCATTGTGCTGACTTACTTTGTCATCGTGGGTGCCAGTAACGCCGTGAATCTGACAGACGGCCTCGATGGATTGGCGATACTGCCCACGGTGATGGTGGGGGCCGCCCTGGGCATCATTGCCTACCTCACCGGTCGGGTGGACTTCGCGGAGTATCTGCACATTCCCTATGTGGCAGGCAGCGGTGAGTTGGCTGTTTTTTGCGGCGCCATGGCTGGCGCAGGCCTCGGTTTCCTGTGGTTCAACACCTACCCCGCGCAGGTATTTATGGGAGATGTGGGCGCCCTGGCCCTGGGTGCAGGCCTTGGTACTGTTGCTGTTATTACCCGCCATGAAATTGTGTTCTTCATCATGGGAGGCATTTTTGTACTGGAAACTGTGTCGGTGATTCTGCAGGTAGCCTCGTTCAAATTGACGGGCAAGCGGATTTTCCGCATGGCGCCGATACATCACCATTTTGAATTGAAGGGATGGCCGGAGCCGCGGGTAATCGTGCGCTTCTGGATTATTACAGTCATGCTGGTCCTGTTCGGGCTGGCGACATTGAAGTTGCGTTAAGTGGGAATGAAAGTGGCTCCAGCATTAATAGCCAGCAGTGAAAATCGGGTAGTGGTAGGTTTAGGCGCCACCGGCTTGTCCTGTGCGCGCTATTTCCATGCCCGGGGTTTGCCGTTTGCCGTGGTGGATACGCGTAGCGAGCCGCCCGGTATAGAACAGCTGCGCAGTGAAATGCCAGATGTACGAGTGTTTGCTGGCGATTACCCGGAGGAGTTGTTTGCGGGCGCCAGCGAGGTAGTGGTCAGCCCCGGCATCGCCATGGATGCGCCGATTGTGCTGGCGGCCCTTGCCGCGGGTGCAGTCATTGTCGGTGATATCGACCTTTTTGTGCGCGAGGCCCGGGCGCCAGTGATCGGTATTACCGGTTCCAATGCCAAGTCCACGGTCACCGAGTTGCTGGGCCAGATGGCGCGGGACACCAAACTGGACGTTGGCGTGGGTGGCAACCTCGGTACCCCGGCACTGGATCTACTGGCGCCGGAGCGCGATCTCTATGTCCTGGAGCTATCGAGTTTTCAACTGGAGCGTGCGGGCGCGCTGGAGCTGGCCGTTGCCACCGTACTGAACATCAGTGCAGACCACCTCGACCGGCACGGCAATATGCCTGGCTACCACCGGGCCAAACACCGCATCTTCCACGGTTGTAAAACCGCTGTGGTAAATCGCGATGATCGGCTCACCATTCCACTGGTCCCTGCGGACGTGGAAGTTGTCAGTTGGCGTATGGCAGAGCCGGAGTTGGGAGGCTTTGGCCTGCGCATGGAAGAGGGTGTCGAATTCCTCTGTCACGGCTTTGAGAATCTACTGCCGGTTGCCCAGATGGGACTGGTCGGCAGGCACAATATGGCCAACGCCCTCGCAGCTCTGGCCCTGGGAAACAG
>CBDTVJ010000036.1:0-14940 GCA_965363655.1 uncultured Halieaceae bacterium
GTACGCTGCCGGTACTCCCCGGGGAGCTTAGGCACACAAGGCTAGAGAAATCCCATGACATTTGATGAGCTCGGCCTGTCCGCGCCCCTGTTGCGTGCAGTGCAGGAAAAGGGCTATACCGAACCTTCTCCCATACAGGTGGAGGCCATACCTGCGGTACTGTCCGGCCGCGACCTGATGGCTGCAGCCCAGACTGGCACAGGCAAAACGGCGGGTTTCACCTTACCCATCCTGCAAATGCTACACGCCAGCGATGAGCCGCATCCCCACCGCATCAGGGTGCTGATTTTAACCCCGACACGGGAACTGGCCGCCCAGGTGGCTGAGAGTGTCGCCACCTATGGCGCACACTTGCCGTTCAAATCCGCTGTGGTATTCGGCGGTGTTAAAATCAATCCGCAAATTGCCCAGCTGCGCAAGGGCGTTGATATCCTGGTGGCCACACCCGGTCGCTTGCTCGACCTGCACCAGCAGGGGGAAGTGAACTTCTCTGATCTTGAGATACTAGTGCTGGATGAAGCTGACCGTATGCTGGATATGGGTTTCATCCACGATATCCGCCGCATCCTGAAACTGTTGCCTGCCAAGCGCCAGAACCTGCTGTTTTCGGCCACCTTCGCCGCCGAAATCAGGGACCTGACGCGCAAGATGCTGGACAAGCCGCTGGAAATATCCGTGTCCCCACGCAATACAACGGCAGAGGCCGTAGAGCAATGGGTGTACCCGGTGGACAAGAAGCTCAAGCCGGCGCTATTGGTGGAACTGGTGGTCCAAAATGACTGGCAGCAGGTACTGGTATTCAGCCGCACCAAGCACGGCGCTAATCGCCTGGCGCAATACCTGCAGAAAGCGGGCGTTAACGCGGAGGCAATTCACGGTAACAAGAGCCAGGGGGCCCGTACCCGGGCTTTGGCGGGTTTCAAGGGAGGCGCGGTCCGCGTGTTGGTGGCGACCGACATAGCTGCCCGTGGCCTGGATATCGTCCAGCTGCCACAGGTGGTGAATTTTGATCTGCCCAATGTGCCCGAGGACTATGTGCACCGTATTGGCCGCACAGGCCGGGCCGGGTCATCCGGTCGCGCCTACTCACTGGTCAGCGCTGATGAGATCAAACAGCTTAACGACATTCAGCAGGTGATCCAGCGTCATATTCCCCGGGAGTATGTGGATGGCTTTGAGCCTGGCCACGAGGTTCCAGACAACGCGCCCCTGCGCAAGCCGCGCGGCTCGAAAGAGGGTTCCGGGCAAGGCAGGAACCGAGCGGGGAGTGGCAAGCAGGGCGGCAGCAACTCTTCCCGTGGACGCGGCGGTGAGGGACACAAGCGGCCTGGGAGCCGACGTCGTTCAGGGGGGAGGTCGCGCCAGGGTTGATCGTTAACGTCCCTGAGGGGAAATACTTAGGCTATCGACCCGTAGCGGGACAAAATTCGGTACACTTTCCCGATATCATTCAAGCGGGAAATTAACATGCAGCGCACCATTCTAATCACCGGATGTTCCAGCGGCATCGGCGCCGCACTGGCTGCCGAGCTTCAGCGGCGTGGCAATCGCGTTTATGCGACTGCGCGGCGGCCCGACACGCTCGCACCACTGGCCGAGCAGGGGCTGGAAACCCTGGCACTGGATGTCAATGACGACGCCAGTATCGCCGCAGCAATGGCTCGCGTTGAAAGCGAGGCGGGGCAGCTTGATATGCTGATCAATAATGCGGGCTTCTCCCAGGTGGGGGCCGTGCTTGATCTCAAGCGGGAAGATTTGCGCCAGCAGTACGAGACCAATGTGATCTCCCCGGTGGCGGTTACCCGCGCCGCCATGCCCCTGTTACGCAAGGCGGCAAAGGCGCGGGGTAATGCCACCGTCGTCAACGTGGGCAGTATTGTGGGGCTGTTCACCACGCCTTTTGCCGGCGCCTATTGTTCCAGCAAGGCGGCGGTGCACTCCCTGTCGGATGCGCTGCGCATGGAACTCGCGCCCTTCGACATCCGTGTCGTTACTATCCAGCCCGGAGGGGTGCGTTCAGCCTTTGGTGATCACGCGGAAGAGGCCATACGCCTGCCCGAGGACTCGCTGTACCTGCCCATTGAAGAGGGTATTCGCGCCCGCGCCCAGGCGGGGCAGCAGGGCGCGACCCCGGTGGAGGAATTCGTAAATCCTGTGGTGGAGCGACTGTTGCAGGAAACGCCTCCCGCGATTATCAGGGGAGGCAAGAACAGTGTTCGCCTGCCCTTGATGAAGCAATGGCTGCCGCTGAAGACCTTCGATACAGCGCTAGCAAAAGTCTTTGGCCTGGATCGCTTCAAGCCGGAATGACAGGGCGCTGTTGCGGGTCTAGTAGCCGCCTTTGCCCGCCTGCAGGGTACTGGCGAATGCGGCATCCAGCGGTTCATAGACGTCACTGCGTGGCTTCAGTACGTACATAGGGTCCTCGACCTGCTCAAGGTCGTAGCCCTCCTTGCGCAGGTCACCCTTGACCATCTTGAAGGTGCCGGTGGTATCCAGTTCCCGCTGGATGCGCAAGAACACCGGGCGGGCGTATGAGGGCAGGTGCTCCAGCACGTAAGCGGAAAAGCCCGCTACATCGAAACTGCCGGCATCCGGTGCGAGCAGGATGGACGCCATGCCGGCCTTGCCATCCGCCTTGGGTATCTCGACGCCGTAGACATTGCAGAAATCCACCTGGGGGTGGCCGTTGATAATCTCCCCGACCTCGTTGGTGGATACATTTTCTGATCTCCAGCGATAGGTGTCGCCGACGCGGTCGACGAACTGGTAGTGGGTCATGCCCAGTGCAAAACCCACATCCACGGTTTTAATCAGGTCGCCGGTATTGAACCAGGAGTCGCCGGGTTTGAAGGCGTCCCGCAGGATTTTCTTTTCGGTCTCTTCTTTGCTGGTGTAGCCCTCGAAAGCAGTGAGTTCCGTAATTTGACCCAGTAGCAGTCCGGGTTCACCATCAGCCACCCTGACCAGGTGGCCCTCCTTGTCCCTGACGATTTCATCCGCATCGACATCGTACTTTACCAGCGCCAGGGGGATGGTGGTGGTGCCCACGGTGCAGTCCTTGTTGAACATATTGAGGAAGCCGATGTTACCTTCACTGGAGCCGTAGAATTCCGCAACACGTTTAATGCCGAAGCGCTGCTTGAACTCATGCCACACATCAGGTCGCAGGCCATTGCCCATAATGGTGGACAGAGGCGTTTTGTAATCGTCGGGATGTTCGGGAGTATTGAGCAGGTAGCGACACAGCTCACCGATGTACACAAAACAGGTGGCGCCGTGTTCGCGTACTTCACTGAGAAAGTTGCTGCCGGAAAACTTGCGCCGGATGAACATGGCGGCACCCGTGCTGAAGGCAGCGCCTGCCCCGAGGAACAGGCCGGTGCCATGATAGAGCGGCAGGCACAGGTAAATGCAGTCATTCTCCATGCACCTGAGCCCGCCCTTGTAGGACAGTGCGGAGGAAATCAGGAAGCGCCGATTGGTGAGGACCGAGGCCTTGGGTAGCCCGGTGGTGCCGGAAGTAAAAACATTCAGCGCGACATCAGCCAGCGTGACCCGCCCGGTTTCGGGTGGGTTGGCGTCGCTCTCGTCCTCAGCCTCTTCATCCAGGTCCACGGCCCAGTTGGGGCACTGCAGCTCACCCGCATCCGGCACGAAAAGATAGCTCTCCAGGTCGGCGTCAGATTTTATATCGGCTATAGCATCCAATCGCTCTTCACCAAAAATGCAGACTTTGGAATTGGTGATCTTTATACAATGCAGGAGTGACCGGCCTGTCAGGTTGGTGTTGATGAGGGCGGCGGTCACGCCCAGCTTGTTCAAGGCGAGGAGAGTGGCGAGGTATTCAATGCGATTTTCCATCATCAGGCTGGCGGTATCGCCTTTCTTTAAACCGCGTCCCCTGAGCGCGGCGGTATAGCGATTCGCCTGTGCGTTCAATTCAGACCAGGTCCTGGTCTTGCCCTCAAAGATGATAGCCGTATGGTATGGAAATCGCTTGGTAATTCCCTCCACGCGAGCGGCGAAACTGTCGCAGGTGGAAAGTGGTCTCGGCCTTACTTCCTTGGCGACCTGTAGCAGGACAGGGGCTTCTTTGAGGGTGGCTGTTACGTCTCTCAGGCTCATGGCTTGTTATTCAGTCCGCATGGTTGATTATGGGTGAGTAGGGAAAGATAGCGGGTCTGGAGTTGCGCGGCAAGCGATGCCTTGCCCGGGAGTCAGGGGCCGAGCAGATTGGACACCTTGCCGGCGGATAATTGGGAAAACCAGGCGGCGTCGTAGGCGCGCTGTAGCAAATTAATGGCGGACAGCGCTGCGACCACCTGCTCGGCGAAGGCCTCCCGCCGCGTCAGCAGTCCAGCTTCCTTATCGTCCAGCAGGGATAAGTGCCCGGCCAGCAGCAGGCCGTTGGTAAACAGGTCCTGGGAAACGGAAGATTCGCAGCTGATGGTGCGCCGCAGCAGCATTTGCTCCCCCTGGGCCAGCAGCTGTTTGGTAAAACGTTTCTGGTCCAGTATGGGTTGGTCTTCCAGCTCCAGTAATGCCACCGCGATGATCAGGTAGCCCTCGGTGATCGAGCGCAGGATCGCGTGGCCGAAGCGGGGCGGTTGGTCCTGCAGCAGCTTCTGGATGGAGTGCTCTCCACTGTCCCAGCCCGGGTAGCGCTGCCCGGTTTCGAGCAGTACATCCTGCCAGAAATCTTCAGTGGGCTTGTAGAAAAACTCGAACTTGTAGAGGTCACGCAGCGCCATCACGTGGCGTTGCAGGATAGTAGCACTGGGGCGTTCGATATCCAGTGTGCACATGGCGAGGCCGATTTCTCCCATGGCGGCGCGCAGGAAGTAGTGGGTGATAGTGTTGCGGTAATAGGCTGCCGCCAGGCGCTGCTCCCTGGGTATGTAATAAACGGGTGTGCGCGCCTTGTCGAAGGATTTAACCAGGCCGGACTTCTGCAGTGCCAGTACCGCGGCGCTCACTTCCGCTTCGGTTCTCAGGCTGAACCCCGATGCGGCTGGCAGTTCCCGCTGTGTGACAAGGTCAGTAATCTGGGTCGACTGCAGAAAAATCTCAGAGGCGGTCATGGCCCTGCGGTTGGCGCCCAGCAGTACCATGGTCAGGACGTCTGCCGACTTTATTGGTGTGATCTGTTCAATGCGACGGCACACTTCGAATGCCATGCGCATTACTTCAAAACGCTGTTGGTCCTGTTCGCCGTCCTGCATGGCCTCGGACAGGCCGGTGGGTTCGCCCAGCACTACCGGTTCGCCATAGCGTACATAGACCTTGCCATAGGGCTGGCGCATGCCGAAGATGTAATCAAAAAACCAGCGCAGGGACTCCTTGCGCTTGGGTTGCCCGGTCTGGATCGCCACATAATCATCGATTTCTGCGATACGGTCGAAGGCCAGGGATACGGGCACCAGCAGCACATCTTTCATCTGTTCCCGGTGGCAGGATTCGACCACCCAGTTAAGCACACCCAGCTTGGGCGGAGACAGCTTGCCGGTGCGCGAGCGCGTCCCCTCGATGGACCACGACAGGGGCAGTTGGTTGCGGATGAGGTAGTCGATGTAACGCCGGAAGACCAACTTGTAGATCGGGTCCTCTTGAAAAGACCTGCGCACGAAGATCGCGCCCACCCGTCGCGCCATGGCGCCAAAACCGAGGAAGTTCATATTAACGCCGGCGAAGATCAGCGGCAGGGGCCGAAACTTGTTGTCATACAGGGACAGCAGGAATACAAAGCTGTCCATGTGGGACTTGTGTGACCACAGGAACAGCAGCAGGTGATCGCGGGACAGTTCTCGCAGTTCCTCCAGCTTGTCCAGGTTGATGTCCAGTTCCGCCTCATAGCTGCGCGTGTAGATGAAGCGGGAGAGCTTTGCCACAGGGCGCAGCCAGGATTCTCGCGGCGTTGCCTCAATTTCCTTGAGGCACTTGCGTGCGTAGCGCTGGGCCTGCTCTGGCGTTTTGCCGGACTCCGTCGCCGCCTGTTGCAGTTCTGCCTGGAAGTCCGCTTCCTTAAAGATGGCGCTGGCACCGTTACTCATAGACTGAACACTCCGAACAGCGCGGCGTGGTCCGACAGTTCCCGCCAGGGGCCACTGCTGAGACAGCGACAGGCGGCCGGCTTCAGTCCACGGTAGTAAATGCGATCAACCGCCAGCAGCGGTGCCCATACGGGGAAAGTGCGGGCGTGGCGGCCTTGCATATGTACGAACAATTCTTCCAGCCCCAGATCGTCGTGCAGGTGGTGCTCGGCCCTGCGCCGCCAATCGTTGAAGTCGCCGGCGACTATCATCGGTTCATCCCTGGGCACATGGTCGTTTATGCGGTCGGTCAGCGCCTGCAGTTGCTCTCTGCGCTCCTGCTCCAATAAACCCAGGTGCACGCACAGTGTATGCAGGCGGGTTTTTTTGTGCGGTAGCTCGATGACACCGTGCAAAATGCTGCGACTGGAGCGAGGAAATTTGGAGACATCAATATTTTCCCAGCTGACAAAGGGATACATGCTCAAGATCGCGTTGCCGTGATCTCCCTTGCGGTAAATCGCGTTGCGTCCATAGGCGAAATGCGGCCAGGCCTCTCCCGCCAGGTATTCAAAGTGCGGCTGGTCGGGATAGGAAAAACGCCTGCGCTTGGCGTCACTTTTGATAGCTGTCCCGTGAATCTCCTGTAGAAAAACAATGTCTGCCCCGGTTTCGGCGATGCGCTCGCGCATGGCTTCCAGTACAAAGCGGCGATTACCAGCGCAGTAGCCCTTGTGGATGTTGTAGGTAAGGACGTGTATATCTTTGCTCACAAGCACCCCCGCATTAACTTGGCGAGTACTGTCTGGGTGGCTTTATTCATGATTTTTCCGTGACTGCAGGGCTTTAATGGTCCAGGACATAGCATAATCAAAGCCGCTGGCCGCAGCGATAAACAGCACGGCCGCCGACCCCAGAATGATTGCGATGGCTGGTATGTCGGTGATGATCTGGCTGCTCAGTACCAGCACACAGAAACTGATCTGGATAAACATATTGGCCTTGCTCAGGTTGGTGGCAGCAAACTCAAAGTGACCGATGAACCTGTAGTAATAACTTGCGCCCAGCACGATAATCAGGTCGCGGGCTATGACCGCGATGGCCAGGTACCAGGGCACCAGTCCTGTCTGGGCAAAGCACAGGAACGATACTGTGACCAGTATTTTATCCGCGATCGGATCGAGAATTGCGCCAAATTGCGACAAGGCGTGTAAGCGTCGCGCGAAGAAGCCGTCCAGGGCGTCAGTGAGACCGGCCAGTAAGCCGACAGCCAGGGCCCAGGGATAGTTTTCGCGCAGGATGAGCAGGCCCAGGGGCAGCGCCAGCAGCAGCCGGCTGAAGGTCAGGGCGTTAGGTAGGTATTGCAGCATGGTTTGAATCCCTCCCGTCCAGTGCTCTGCTTATTACTAATTGAATTATAGTACCCACGGAATATTCTTCAGGCGAACAGCGTTTATGGCTGGTCCCGCGTCAGCAGAAAGACCGCCAGTTCACGGCGCTGGGTTGCGCTGAGTGGATATACCGGCATCGGCGATTGCGGAGCTGCCAGCGTGTCGATCACCGCGCCGTAACCAAGCCTATCGGCCAGCCCTTCGAGACGTTTGGGATTTGCGCCATACTCGTGGCAACTACGGCACTGGTAGCGTTGGTACAGTGCTTCGCCGCGCCTGGCCATGTCGGGCAGGTCGACTTCCTCAAGCCACAGTGGTGGCTGGGCATCCAGCCGGCTGGTAACCGGCATTGCCAGTGACACGGTATTCGCAGCAGTCGACGTGCCATAGCTGATGCGGTAGATAGCACCGGCGTAGTCATCAGAAACATAGATGGCGCCGTCAGGGCCCTGGGCAACATCGACGGGGCGGCCGCTGATGTCGCCGTCCTGGTTGAACCCGGTGAGAAAGTCGCGTTGTTCGATACCCTCTTCGCTCCAGTGTAGGGACACGACTTTATATCCGTCTGGCGTACTGCGGTTCCAGGAGCCGTGCAGCGCTACCAATGCGCTGTTTTGATAATCGTCAGGCAGGGTGTCGGTATTCGCTGCCAGGAACGTCATTCCCAATGGAGCGTTGTGTGCGCTGAAATTGTGTGCAGGAACGGTCGGTTGACGCTGCCCTGCCAGTGGGTCTTCGCCCATGTCCGGGTCGGGCAGGTTAGCGCCGTTGTAATAGGGCCAGCCATAGAAGTGACCTTGCTGGATGTGGTTCAGTTCGCAGGGAGGAAAATCGTCCCCCAACAGGTCGCGACCATTGTCCGTGGCATAGAGCTCGCCACTCCAGGGCGCCCAGTCGAAACCGACACTATTGCGCAGGCCGGTGGCGACCGTTTCAGCGCCGCTGCCGTCCAGTTCGAAACGCATCATGGTAGCGCGTCTGGCATCCTCTTCCTCACAGACATTACAAGTAGAGCCTTGAGCCAGGTAGAGTTTGTTGTCAGGGCCGATGCCGATTGTCTTACTCCAGTGGTTGCCATTGTCGGTCAAGCCCTCGACGATCGCCTGGTATTCTCCAGTCAGCTTGCCAGTGCTGCTGTCAAAGAGTACGCGGCCGATGCGGTTGGATTCCGCGATGTAGAGCCACTTATCGCTGATAGCCATACCCAGCGGTCGACGCAGTCCATCAATGAGGGTCTCCCTGCCATCGGGGCTACCATCTTCGTTGTCATCGCGACGCAATAACAGGATGTCTCCGGAATGGGGACGACTGACCAATAGGTCCCCGGCGGGAGTGAAGCGCAGGAAGCGGGCGCGCGGAATATCATTGGCATACAGTTGCAGCGAGAACCCCTGGGGAACCTGGTAGCGTTGGCGCAGGGTGCCCTCATCTGCCGACGGGCCCGATACCCCGGCCATCACGTTGAGCATCATGCGCAGGCTGGTACTGTCTATGGTGCCGGTGGCCAGTAATACCACCGGGATACTCACAATCAGCAGCCCTACAATGCCCAGGGCGATGAGGATTTTCCGCATTCTACAGCCTTTTCAACAGGACACTCGCCGTGCTGGCGAGTGGCGCTTGACTATAGCATAAGGCATGTCTGTAACCTTAGACCCGGCGTCTGCCCCTGCGCAGCAGCTTGTCAGTTTCGATGGCGATGAAACTGGGCAGGAAGCACAACAGGATAAGCGGCCACCATTCGGCGGGAAAGGGCGCGGTGCGAAACAGGGCTGCCGCTTCGGGCACCAGCGTCGGTATGCAGCGGATAGCAATGCTCAGGGTGATGCCCCCCAGCAGCCACGGATTGGAAAACGGATTGATGCTAAAGGCTGAGTCATAGATCGAGCGGGCGGAAATGACATAGCCAAAGTGAGCCAGCAGGATGGCCCAGAAGGCAGCGGTCTGTGCCTGGGTGAGTAGCAATTCGTTAACGACACCGCCGCCTCCCAGGGCCGGGGCGCCGAAATGGTAGTAGATGCCGAAGCCGGGCAGGGCAATCGCCAGGCCCATGATCACCACGCGCTGCAAAAACAGGCCGTTGATGATCTTTGTCTGCGCTGGCCTGGGTGGCACATTGAGCAGGTTTTTCTCCTTTTTTTCCATCATCAGTGGCATGGTGAGAAGCACAGAATCGAGCAGGTTGATCCACAGAATCTGCACCGGCTCCAGCACAAAGCGCACAGCAAAGATGGGTACGGATGCCGCCATCAAAATCGCGCCCATGATCAATAGTGCCTGGGCGGCATTGGTGGGCAGGGTGTAGAGAATGGCCTTTTGCAGATTGTTCCACGCGTGGCGGCCCTCTTCTACGGCGGCGACGATGGTGGCGAAATTATCGTCCGCCAGCACCATGTCCGAGGACTCCTTGGCCACCTCGGTGCCGCTGATACCCATGGCGATGCCGATGTCCGCGGCTTTCAGCGCGGGTGCGTCATTGACGCCATCGCCGGTCATGGCCACTACCAGTCCCCGCGCCTGCAGGGCCTCGGCAATCGCTTTTTTGTGTTCAGGGGCGACCCTGGCAAACACCGATACGTCGACGACGGTCTCCCGCAGTTGCGCCTCATCCAGGTGTGAGAGCTCTGCTCCAGTGACTACCTGCTCTGCTGCTATGCCCAATTGTTTTGCCACCGCTTGCGCCGTGTCCGGGTGATCGCCGGTGATCATTACTGTGCGAATCCCGGCGTCCTTGCATTGCGCCACGGCGCTTATCGCCGATTGTTTGGGCGGATCAATCATGCCCTGCAGGCCGACAAAACACATCTCGGCCAGATCCTGGTGGCGCAGGTCATCCTGCCCCGGCGGGAGTTCGCGCACCGCGAAGCCAAGCGTACGCAGGGCGTCGCGGGCGAACATTTTCGCGGTGTATAAGGCGGTATCGGGGTCGAAGGGAAGCGGCTGGCCGGCAGGATCCAGGGTGGAAGAACACATCCCTATAACAACTTCTGGCGCGCCTTTTACCAGGGCCAGGCGTTTACCCCCGCTTGCCACCAGCACGGCCATGTATTTCTCCGTGGAGTCAAAGGGGATTTCTTCCAGCCGTTGTATGCCGTCCACCAGCAGTTCCGCCTTGGCGCCGGAGATGCGCAGGGCCAGTTCTGTCGGGTCACCGGTACCACCCTCGCCACTGAGGTGGGCGTTATTGCAATTGAAACCGCATTCCAGCAGTTGCATCAGCGCGGGCTCTTCCCGCGTTTGTGCCGGTGTATCCTCGAGCAGGAATTTACCCTCAATGTCGTAGCCAACGCCAGTGACGTTGTAGGTGCGGGTGCCGGCATAAATGCGGGTAACCGTCATACGGTTTTCTGTCAGCGTGCCGGTCTTGTCGGAACAGATGACGGATGTCGCGCCCAGGGTCTCCGCCGCGGGCAGTTTTCTGATCAGGGCGTTGCGCCCAGCCATGACCACACCGGACAGTGCCAGGATGGAGGTGACCAGGGCCGGCAGCATTTCCGGAATAGCCGCGACTACCAGGGAAACTGCTCCCAGGAAACTGTAGGCCGTATCGTAGCCGAGATAGATGCCGTAGCCGAAGTTGAAGGCTCCCACCACCAGGATGGCAATGATGAGGGTGTGCACAAATTCCTTCATTTTGCGCTGCAGGGGCGTCATGCCACTGTCAGCGGCCTGCACCATGTCCGCAATCTGGCCGAATACCGTGGTTGCCCCGGTTTCTACCACAATGGCCCTGGCAGTCCCCAGGGTTACATAAGTGCCGGAAAAGCCGATATTTTTCTGGTCCCCAGGTACCAGGTCATCTCCCGGGATAGGCTCGATGACTTTTTTGACGGGTATCGACTCGCCTGTCAGCGAGGATTCATCGACGTGGGCATTGCTGACTTCTATCAGGCGCACATCCGCGGGGATCTTGTCACCGCCTTCCAACACCACCATGTCCCCCGGTACCAGTTCCCTGGCAGGTAGACGGCGTTGATCGCCGTCCCTTACCACCAGGCATTCCTGCACCATCATGTTGCGCAGGGCATCCAGGGCGCCTTCTGCCTTGCCCTCCTGCACAAAGCCCAGGATCGCGTTGAGCAGGACAACGCTGCTGATGACGATGGTGTCGGGCAGCATATGGCTGCCCATGGCGGTCAGCGTGGCGGTCACCACGGCGGTGGCCAGCAGGATGATCACCATGGGGTCATTGAACTGCTGCAGGAAACGCCGCCAGGCAGGCGTCCTGGTAAAGGCTATTTCATTGGGCCCGTATTGCTCCAGCCGTGCCGCTGCAGTGTCTTCGCTGAGACCAGAAGGGGTAGTTTCCAGTGCATCAAATAACTCATCTGCCGATTGTGCGTACCATCTCTTAGTCAAATTTTGCTCCTTGTCCCGGGTAACTGGGTAACCACCGGAGGGGAGTCTGGAGCACCCCGCCGATAGCACTGTGCCCAGCATAATTGATCATCCGATCCAATCCATAGAGCTAGATCAATACAGTAGATTGTTGTGGTACATCGCGGTTCGGCAGCGGGGCTGGCCAGTGGCTGGAAAAACGGCTCTGGCGCCCTGTGGTCCTGTTTTCTGGATTTGTAAAAACATTAAAAAACAATAGCTTGTGATTGACAGGGAATTATTTTCTATGCTTTGGGATGAAAGTGTGAATATGTACAGGAGCAGGTATTTTGGTCCCATTTGGGCTATGTTTGATCAAGGGGCAGGAACAATAATCGGGATAACGGGCGTTTATGCTTAAAACCGTCAAAATGATCACCAACGATCTGGACATCGGCATGTATGTCAGTCGCCTGGACAGGCCGTGGCTGGAAACGCCGTTTGTGACTCAGGGCTTTATTATCAAAAGCCAGGAAGAGCTGAATGAACTGCGTGAATATTGCGATTTTGTCTATATTGATAATCGCCGCAGCGGGGAAAGTAATAAGGCACTCTTGAAGCAAGAGGCCGCGCACGCCCGCAAAAAGCCGGCAGAGGCGAAGAAATCGCGGGAACGTCCCCGCATACCCATCGAACAGATCTTCCAGGGCCGCATGATCAAGCCTTACCGGGATGGTAGCGGCTGGGAGGAAGAGCATCCGCGGGCACAGCAGGCGCTCAACACGCTGGTGAGCGATATTGACCAGATATTTTCTGAGGTTGTAGACGGCGAAAAACTGAATATCGTCAAGCTGAGAAAGTCGGTTGAGCCTGTCGTGGACAGTATCAGCAGCAACCCCGATGCCTGTGTTTGGGTCGCGCGGCTCAAGCAGCATGACAAATACACCTATCAACACTCCCTGGGAGCCGCGATCTGGTCGGTTTCTGTGGGTCGGCACCTGGGCCTGCAGCGGCAGGACCTGCGCTCCCTGGCGATGGGTTGTATGCTAATGGATGTCGGCAAGCTGCGCCTTGACCCGGTATTGCTGCAAGCGGACCGTGAACTGACAACCGAGGAAATGGCCCAGGTGGCCAGTCATGTCGATCACGGCATGGAGATTCTCGAAGAATGCGGGATTATTAACCAGGATGTCATTGATATCGTGGCTCACCATCATGAACGTTATGATGGCTCGGGTTACCCCAATGGCATCACCCATGGCCAGATCCCGCCTTTTGCCTGTATCGCCGGCATCGTGGACACCTACGACGCGATTACCAGTAATCGCAGCTACGCTCCCGCAGTCTCTCCTACAGAGGCGATCAAGCTGCTGTATAACTTAAGGGATGAGGATTTCCAGGCGGAGCTGGTGGAGGCCTTTATCCAGGCCATTGGCATCTACCCCGCCGGTACCCTGGTAGAGTTATCCTCGGGCGAAGTGGGGGTGGTCGTGGCAGAATACCGCACCAGGCGCCTGCGTCCGAAGATAATGCTGCTGCTGGATTCCAGGAAGAAGAAGCTGCGCAAATCAAGAATTATCGACCTGCAGGAAGAGAGCGCCAACTCCTCCCTGACTATTACCAGAAGCCTCGAACCTGAAGCTTACGATATCGACCTGTCCAAGATTGCTATCTAGCACGCTCCTGTCGGTGGGGCCCGGCCCCGCCATTTTCGATCAACCCTCCCAATAGCCTGTACTTTTCGATCAGTTTCCCGTTCGCTTGTCGTGTTGAGGCAGGCGAATCGATACCTGATTACACCACACTCGGGCAATCTCTTGCGGTGTGTCATGGTTACCAGCCATTAATTGTTTGACAATGGTCCCTGGAATCTGAATCCGTGCCAGCGAGGCGCGGAGCATGCGTGGCGAGCACATTGACGACAGGAGACAGGCGATGACAGATAGCGGGCCCATTCGGGTAGGTATCATGGGATTTGGCCAGGTGGGAAGGCAGGTTTACGAACTGGCCTCCCGCAGTAAGGATGTAGAGGTAGTGGCAATTGCGGACATCGGCAAGCCGGACATATTGCATTACCTGTTGTGTTCCGAAGTTGAAGAGCCCCAGCGGCATCAGTTGCAGGGGAACTTCCTGGTGAATCCGAACTTTCGAGCACGCCTGATGCAGAATGACCGGCCGGCGGAAATGCCCTGGGATATTTTTGCTGTGGATATAGTGATTGACGCCACCGGTAAGTTCCGCGACAGGCAAGCGATGGAGGCGCACCTGGGCAACGGGGCTCCCCGGGTACTGTTGCGCACGCTACCAACGGATCATATAGATCGAATTGTAATACCCGGTATCAATGATGATGCGGCGGTCTCTTCAGATCGCATGATCAGTGCCGGTTCTCCCACCACATCGGCATTGTGCCTGTTGCTGCAGAGTTTGTCGGAGGCATTCGCTATCGAATGTGGCAGTATGACTACGGTGCATGCCTATACTTCCGATCAGGCCCTGCAGGACTATGCCGGCAGTGATTTCCGCCGTAGCCGCTCCGCCGCAAAAAATATTATTCCCAACAACCACGAGGCTTCCCTGTGGCTGGGCAGTATCCTGCCGGAATTTGAGGGCAAGATCCTGACCTCTGCGCTCAACGTGCCGGTGCAGGAGGGCTGCCTGTTGGACGTAACCCTGGTGATGAAGGACGCTGCGGTGACGGCAGAGGCTGTCAACGAGGCAATGCGCAGCGCAGCCGTAAAACGCGAGGGCATTGTTGCGGTAGTGGAAGATCCCATCGTGTCCTCGGATGTCATCGGCAATGACAGCTCCCTGTTGTTTGATACCAAGGGCACCATCAAGGCGGGGAATAACACCATCAAGACCCTTGGCTGGTATGAGAGCCTGGGGCATGCGGCGCGCTTGCTCGACGTGGTGCGCCTTTATAGTCAACTTGACCGGCAGCAGGAGGCGGCGTAATGAAAATTGGTATTAATGGATTTGGCCGCATCGGGCGTTCGGTATTCCGCATCCTGGATGAGGTGGAGGGCATTGAGGTGGTCGCTATCAACGACCTGTTCGACAATGGCGCCCTGCGTTACTTGCTCAGTTATGACACCGTGATGGGGCCCTTCGGCAAGAGCCTGAAATTGGAGGATGATCATTTTGTTACGCAAAATACCCGGGCAAAGCTACTGAAAGAAAGCAATCCAGCTGCATTG
>CBDTVJ010000037.1:0-14856 GCA_965363655.1 uncultured Halieaceae bacterium
TTGAGGTGATAAGGGACCTGAGCTGGAACCCTGGCCAGCTTGATGATTTAGACCGCTTTCGCCTAAAAGCGGTCGTTATGATGCATTGAAAATATGACTCAGGAAGGCAGCATTCGGCCAGTAAGCGGACTATTGGTCAATCCTTGTTGGAGGTCGAATAACAGGGAGATTAAGAAATGACTGAATATGAATTAATGGAACATGCTCAAATGGCTTACGGAAATGCTATTGCTTCATTCACCCTTATATTCACAATACTGAGTGCGTATCTGGTGGTCGCATATTTTGTTGGCAAGAAATTGACTTCCTCGCAGGTCACTATTGTTAACTTATTCTTCACTCTATCAGTTGTAGTAACTATATTTGGCGAGCTAGGCTTCTGTCAGCTGGCATTAATTCTTCGCTCGAAGCGATCGCAATTAATTCCTCCCGCTCTCCAGTACCATTACATTCCTCGATGCCATTGTACGTGGCTTTCATGGATATCATCATTACGGTTGTCTGTTTGAAGTTCATGTGGGACGTTAGGCACCCCAAGACCGAATGACCACTGTCGGGTGGCGGCGATTGTTAGCCTGGGGGCCGCTTTCGCCTAACATCAGCCGTTTGTTACTGCAGAGATCGAACCCAAACAATCGGGCAGCACACTTTCCTTCATCGCCAAGTAGTCCAGCCCTTTTTCTACTGCCAAATCCTTGATGCAGATCAATAGCTATCCTATCGCGCATAACCATACTATTAGTAAGGAAGTTTAGAGTGTATGGAGAGTAGAAAATGGGGAAACGAATCGCGGAGCAACCACCAGCCAACAGGTGTCGGCTCAGCAGAGGAGGCAAGAATCATAATACTGGAGAGAGGGAGAGGAATGATGAGAAAGGTACTCAAGATAGCAGTTTTGACAATCGGGGCCTGGTTTTTTACAGCAGGCAACTCCTGGGCAAGCATGGTGGTTTACGAGGAGGTAGAGCTCTTCGATACACTGTCGGTCTTGAACGATACGTTTACTGTCACTGATGCCGGCACCCATATGGCAACCCTGACAGACTTCGATTTTCCGGAACTTATGGCTCAGTCCGGCATGGCCGTCTCTACAGCAACAGAGCTGCTGGGCAGTCTGAATGCACCTGGCTCCTTCACTTTCGAGGCTACGCCGGGCGAATACTTTGTAGCCTTCTTTGGTGAGGCTGGTGCGTCCACATCCTATGGAATGTACGGTATCGACATCAGTCGGGTGCCGGTTCCGGCAGCTGTCTGGCTGTTTGGCTCTGGTCTGCTTGGGTTAGGTGCAATCAAGCGCAAGAAAGCGTAACTGCAATAGGTGTTTATGAAACCCACCACTGAGTGGGTTTTTTAATGTCTCGAAATACAATATTTGGGGTCAGAATAAAAACTCCAGGCCTTAGGTTGCTGTCTTGGGACCGCGCTTCATTAAACTCTGCCTCCTGCCACTCAACTCCTCTATTTGCCTCCGGAATCTCTCAGAGCCCAGCGCTAATCCCTGGTTAACTGATTGACGGATATCCGCCAAAAGGTCCCCTTCAACGTGAGAATCAAACAATTGGATATCGGGGGATGGAAATGATTAGTTTTTACTCTGACCCCAAATATCAGGCGTTAGCCAGTTCCTCGCAGAACCCTCGTGCAAACTGCTGTGCGCGCTGCATCACTGCAATAACCGCGCTCGGATCGCCACCATTCGTTCTCGCAATGCGCTTCGCCTCACCCAACTGGCCTTGCATGCCGAGTTCGCGGGTAAACAACAGAGGCATCTCGCCATTCCATTCCAACAGCCTGTTTATCCAGGTTAACGCCACCCGGCCATTGCCATCCTCGAAACAGTGCAAATCACAGATAGCCAGAAAGCAAACCGCTGCTCGCGCCAACCCATCGGGCAGCGCAGGATAGATTTCGCGCATAAAGCACTGCAAAGTGGCGCTGGCCAGTGCCGGTTCGACCCTTTTAAACGTTGGACTTTTTGCCGACCAGTTTTGCGTATACTTAAGATGACCAGCCGAGAAATCCGCCAGACCGTTCACGGAAAGACCGTGCCAGTGGCGCAAATGCACCTCTAATTTTACTGGGTCGGATAACGTATCGCTCGCAAGCCTGGCTGCCAGAACCGCGTCGCGCACATTCACCGACTCCAGCAACTCGCCAGCCAGAGTTTCGCTTTGCGCAATTTCCAGCTCGAACTGCTGCAGTTCAGCAACCGAGTTGATCAGCGGAATCATAAACAGACCTTCAATCAGCGGCCAGTTATCAGCAAGCGGGATTAGCGCCAGCGACTCCGGTGTGGGCTGTCGCAGCACCGTTCTAAGATAAGCGCGGCTCGTAGCCAGCGCTTGTTGATCAATCGTTGCCAAATCTACCGGCAACTCG
The DNA here is from genome assembly GCA_965363655.1 of uncultured Halieaceae bacterium. Lineage (GTDB taxonomy): Bacteria > Pseudomonadota > Gammaproteobacteria > Pseudomonadales > Halieaceae > Marimicrobium. Next base: position 2,380 of record CBDTVJ010000037.1, read on the forward strand.
TGCAGCAGCGCTTCCAGGGGCGCAAGATCGCCCTGGGAATTCATCAGCTCTATAGCCGGCTCCAGGCGCCGATACTCACCAAGAGACAGAATGGCAGATTCTACCTCCTCCCGCTCCGCCGCCGATAATGGCGCCACCTGCAACTTGCTCAACGCGGACTCTGCGCGGTCGTATTCGCCGCGTTCCAGCTTCAAAGTAGCGAGGTTAACCTGTGCCAGGGTAAAACGCGGCTCCATGCGAATCGCCTCCAGATACAGCGCCCTGGCCTTATCCGCCTCGCGTCTGGAGCGTAACGCGCACGCCAGTTTATTCAGGGAAAGCGGCGAGCGCTCCAGGAACACCGCGCGCTCGTACGCGGCGAGCGATTCACCGAGCCGGCCCAGTAGGCGCAGAGCATCGCCTAGTAACATGTGCGGTGTCATCACAGCTGGCGCAAGCGCGATAGCATGGCGCAGCGCATCGTGGGAATCACGGTACTCGCCTGCTTCTAAAAAAGACGAGCCCAGATTGACCCAGGCTTCCATTTTCTCTGGTTGTAACTGGGTTGCCTTGGCGAAAGCACGAATCGCGGCCTGCAGCTTGCGCTGCTGAAAGGCTCGCTGACCGGTCTGCATTTTCTTCAGCCAGATTTCGGCCTTTTTGTCGTTTTTTTTCTTTCTGGTTGTCATGGAAAAACCGCCATCTGGAAGTTGCCCCGAGGTATTGGGGCAAGCACGAGCGCCTGCCTACTTAATTGCTAAAACGCCTTCAAAAGACACGTACTTCATTACGGTCATCATATCAACAAATCCCGCGCGCTTAAGCAGATCATAATTTCCCTGGGTTGAGAATGGTTCGAGCACGCCTTTCAGACTGCGGGCCTTGGCTACAATCTCCTCTGCCTGATACCCCTGATCAATTTTATAATCCGTGTAAATCGCCGTCATCATATCCTGAAACCGAGCGTCCGGCGCGCGCACTTTTTCAAATAACACAAAAGCGCCTCCCCAATTCAAGGCCTGATAAATACGGTCAAAAATTAGCTGCCGATGTTTGGGACGCGTAAACTGCATGGTGTAATACGCAACGATCAAATCCGCCGATTCAAATTCAATATCCAGGATATCAGAAACAACTCCGAAGAAATTCTCCTGATCGGAACAGCGTTGCCGCGCCTTCTCGATCATCGACTCCTCCAGATCAATACCCACGCATTTCACTTTTTTATGTTCGTTGCGCGTCAGTATTTGATGTGACAATGCACCAGTCGAACAACCTAACTCATAACAAATCGAGTCATCGTTCAGGAAAAAATCCGACAACTTCCCGATGAGATCATGGCCTTCATGATAGAGAGGGACAGACTTTTCGACATGCGCGTCAAAATGTTCACTGACTTCTCCGCCAAAACTCCACGCGGAATTTTTGGCCTGTATGGAATCTCCCGTATCATCCATTATCGTATCCTCCTTTCATATTTTTCGTAATAAAATATGATACATGCCCGCAAGGATTTCATCCGCGCCCGCGCAGGGATGATTCTCACGGACAATTTCCCAGAAATTATCAACATCATTAATCAAGGGAGAAAGCCTGTCGATGTGGCGTGTCGGCTCACTGATCACGACCACCGGACAGAATTGATGTTTCCGAGCGATCTGGATCATCTCCGGAACTGTCGCGCGTGGATATGTCAATCCATTGAAATAAAATTCAATCATTTTTTGCGCGTCATCAGGGTAAAACTGAGTGACACACCTTTTGTATTCTTCATCATTCAATAACAAATGCCCCCACGGCATACCAATGCTGCCCCGTCGATGCGCTCCTAAATAGGAAAAAAACGTGCGGTGTTTGAAATACAAAACCGCGCCTTCATTGGTCGCGGCGGCCAGGGATTGAAACATCCCGTCCCAATCGCTGATATGCTCCACAGCCTTAGCATAAACGACATCAAACTTTTCACCTAATGTTGGTAAATCATGCGCTCCCACTTTCGCGAACCGGTATTGCTTTTGCCTTCGCTCCGCCAAGGAAACCCGTTGCGGAATCATCGTGTAATTTTCATGCTCCAATAAATGCTGATAGGCATTATAATCAAAAGTGTCCGGACAATATGTGTGTAAAAAAGAGCGTAAATCCTGGAACGCCTGATCATGATCATGAACCTGCCAACTGACGACAGTTTCCCCATCAAGGTACGGATCTGATCCCACGGCAGATTCCAAATCAGAAAGGTCAAGGATAAGCTGCGGAATCATGCCATTGCCGGTACCCACGTCAAGCAGCCGCTTGCCTTTGAGGTTGATTCTGTATTCTTGCAACAAATGCAACAGCTGATGAACTTGCAACAGAATTCTGCCCTTCTGATGATCCATCAAATCCCCGGCCGGCGGCCCGTTCCGGTAATGTGTCCCCTTGGATGTTGGCATCATAAATGGGAAAAGATATTTTTCATTACTGAACGGAAGTTCTTGTCCGTCATCTTTTGTGAAAAACTCCATTTGATTTGAACTCATTTTTTCCTTCCCTACTCAGCTGTTAGATTCAACATCAAAAATTGGCGGCATGGCGAAGCCTGATCTATCACCAACATATTTCCGGCCTGAAAAAAAGCCGATATTCGCTCGCCTTCTTTCTGAATGTACTAATTGGGATCGCTTACTTTTTTGCGACAATATTCTGCCAATCAATCGTCGAATATCATTTTATGGATTGAACACAATTCTCATAATCTTCACGTGTATCAATCTCATAATACCAATGGCTTTTAACGTACACCGGCTTCATTTCCGATTTCTGAAAAATGGCATCATACGCGAAAGCCGGGAAATGATGTGTCTCGCCCGCACTGATCACCTGCTCTATACGTCCAAATAAAAGTGACGCCTCTCGCTTCCCAAATTTTGTGATCTGCACGCTTTCACCGTCCGCATCCGCAGCCTTCACTTTTTTGCTGAACTCAGAAATTTTTTCATCACGAACAACCACATTCATTTCCCCATCGACAAAATCTTTCTGATCATCGATCAAGGCGGCGCAGGGAGCGGAGCAATTAATCAAATCCAGAACGAGCTGCTCATCGGCCAGCACATCGCCATTGAACAAAATGAAATCACTCTCGCCAACCTCGTCTTTGGCCAACCATAAGGAATAAATGCTGTTGGTTGTTTCAAAGTCTTCATTTTTAATTGTCCGGTATTGGCCCTGAGCGTACGCTTCCACTTGATCGGAACAATATCCGGTGACAACAAGAATATCCTGAATTCCCGCTGCTTTCAGCGGTGCCAATTGATAATCCAATATTGGACGGCCCTTTACAGAAACAAGACACTTCGGAGCCTTTGCGGTCATTTCGCGCAAACGAGTTCCTTTACCCGCGGCCAAAATAACAGCTTTCATAGTGCTGAAAGCTCCTTCCAATCTTGACGCAAAACTGTAACCGTTTTTCGCGCTCGCCCTGAGTTTGGCAGCCTTATTTTCGCGGCTTTTAGATCATTGAATAGTAACGGCATTTCTTTCAAATAATTCGAATAATCCGGAAAGATCTTTCTATCAATTATCAGACCAAACATGCCTTCATCCGAGTACAATCGCGAACCTTTGTTTTTACCGACCCGGATACTCGTCTTCCCACCAGCCATTGCCGCGATACACTCGATGATAACTCCGAGAAAAAAACCCTTAAAAGCATAATTTTCCAAACTGAATGGCAACAACATTCCCTGTTTCAGCAGAATATCGGACGGGTCTTTGGTTAATTCGCCTTGAGCGTCCAAACCGATGTTAGATTTAAAAGCCTTTTGACTCTTGGTATTCAGTCGCATTTTGTTGGTTGCAATCGTCGAAATCGAACTGTCATAAATAAACGAGCTGTTCGGCAAGCCGATGCATAAGGGATTGGTTCCAATAATTGGTTTTTTTGACCCTGGTAAACCCACGGTAGCGGCGGTGTTTTTCACTAGAATAATCAACTGACCTTGATCCATAATCTCTTGACAATAAATTCGCAAAGCACCGACTTTTCCTGGATTCTTAAAGACCACTATGCCACTGCCTCTTTTAGTGGCAATAGTACTCGCCCGCTTCAAACACCGTTCGACATTTCTAAAACCGACCCCACCATCTCCCATCGAATTCACAACATTCCCTGATACGGATACTTTGGCGGAATTGATATGTTTTGACTGAACTAACGGCCTTATCGAATGCAAAAAATAATGCAGCCCATGGCTGGACACCCCCATCAGTTCGGACTGAGTAATTCGATCAGCGATTACGCGGGAGTTGAGTTTACTGACATAACGCAGGCACTCCTTCTCAATCGCTTGCCTAAAATTATCAACATCAATTCGTATATTCACTTTCTCTACTCCACTTAGACAGTAATGCTGAGCCTAAGGGTCAGGCCTTACAGTTTGCATCTTCGATTTCAAAAACCAATAGAACTGAAGTCAAATGAAAGGCCTGATCATCCCCAATATCTTACCCACAGCATTTCTTTACGCGACTCGAGACTAAATGCAAGGCCCGAGCCCTGCACTGCTAGAACTATCGGCCGTCTTGAATCTTGAGTCGGGGCTGCGCCTCCTCCAACCGGTAGGCAAGCTCGAGCAGCAAACGATCGCAACCATGATTCGCATTAAACAAGATACCTATCGGCAAGTTCATTGGTGTGTCGTGACTAAGCGGAAGCGAAATCGACGGAGACCGGCGTCAAACGAGAGGGATCAAAAGACGGATCCATTGCTTTACCGCCCACTTTCTTCGACAAAAAGGCATTCATCTTCCACTAATGAACAACATCTTCAGCGATAGTGTCAGGGGCAGGAATTTTAGTTGCCTCAATGTGGTGGCCCAAAGAGCGCTCAGCCGCGTGACTACCTCCATGGGAAGATCACTATTTAGTATTTTGATGTAGAACGCTTCACGATCTTCTTCAGAAGCCTGCTCGGACATCAAGATCAGTTGCACCTGAGCATCAGTTTTGGAAAAATCATCCGACATAAAGTACTACTCTAGAAGCTGGTTGTAGACCAGCTTGGATTGATAATCGACTAATTACAACCAGCTCACTTCACTACACTAACATTAGCCAAGCGAACTGATTCTGCATATTTCCCGCTATCTACCTGTCGCCTTTTCAACCTGGTGACGTTCCCCAGGGGAGGCACCCTCACCGTACCTGCACTATCCTATAACCATCACGGAGAAAACCCATGTTCCAGATCATTATTCTCAACCTTTTACTCACCCTGCCAATCCTGGCAATGGCCCAATCCCCTATCCCCCGCCAAGGCGATTCCTGCCCCACTGGCACCTACAAGTCAGGCGACTACTGCAAACCCATCAAATCCAGTTCTGACCAGGTCATCATCCAGAAATCCGGCAGCGACTGTCCCACAGGGTTCTATGCCTCAGGCAGCTACTGCAAGCGTATAAGCAACTCCGTCCAGAAGGCCCTGCCCAGGGACTCAGGAAAGACTTGTCCTACAGGCTGGCGGAAGTCCGGGGATTACTGCGTCAAGATTTAGCTCTTCCTCTTGCTCCTGATGAGCATGATGAGCATGATGGCACCAATCCCAACTCCTACGCCAAGCAGTATGACTGGCCACTTACCAAGATCCGTATAAATAGTGAGCAGAATAACCATACCTCCAGTGATCATGAGTAGACACGAGGTAGCTCTATCGGTCGATAGCTTTAGAGTGCAACTGCAGGAAATGGACCCACCATTTTTTATAAAAATCATAGGGTTATAGATTTTAGAGCGTCCGACTCTGCCGGGGGATGAGTGACGGTCATTCTGGGAGAGTCGGGGGGGTGTAATTGGTCATACTCGGACGTGACAGCCTCTACTCCGCCCATTCTATTGTTGCCGAGCCTTGATTCCCGAATACCGCACCTGCACTCTCTTGCAGTAACTGGCTACCGTTCGGCGTGCAGAGCCAACTCAGAGCGACACAGTTAATTATTACTGTTGCCCAGAATACTGTTCGAAATGACTGCTTCCGCGATTTGTGGCGCAGTGTTTGCTGAGCGATAAAAGCTCCCGGCCAGCCACCGGCAAGGGACAGCCAATGCAATGTGCCCTCTGAGGTACGCCATGTCCCATTTCTTGCTGCCTTTTTATCCAAGGCATACGCCAGAAACGTCACCAGACTGACTGCCAAATATCCCCATAGAATTAAGGTTGGGAGTAACTTGGCAAAAACCAGGGAGGCGACAAGGCACATGAATGCGGCTGCAACAAAGATCGCTCCTATCGCTCCTCTATTTATATTGGATGAAAGGAGACGATCACCGGGTAACCGGGCTTGCGCCGCACACGGTCGACCCTGTTTGTCGACAGCCATAGCGTACGTAACCGCCTGACCGATTCTGGGCACCCGACTGCGATTGCGCAGAGCTGACACATGAAGGAATAGTTCTTTGCCGCCGTCGCTGGGCCGAATGAAGCCAAATCCTTTCTGCTCATTCCAAGATCGAATTTTTCCAGTATTGCGCATGCTTTTGATCCTATCGCTATTTCGAAAGCAGGCTGTCGACATACCCTACAAAACGTGGGTCAAAGAGACTCTTTCCTCGAGAAGACCACCAAGCAAGCATTCCGGGCTTCTGTAGGGAATGCCTTACCGTCAGCATTTTTGCTTCGAAGAATTGGTCATCTACTACTCCATTGCTATGGTGAAAAAATAGAGCTTCCAATGCGTTATACATCTGAGCTAGTGCTCTGTTTAACAACCTTCGCTGCTGATCATCCAATGAATCATAATCTTCGATTGCAATTGAGATAAATTCATCAGTCGTTGCCATTGCCTCATTTCCAAGGCTGACAGCGGTAACCCAGGAATCAATTGTTGCTGATCGAACGGCCTTCGTATTAATTCGTATCTGAACAGCAAGATAAACAACGGCAGCAACTCCACCAATAGCTGCTACTAATTCAGCAGCAGCTCCAAGGGCCTCCCAGTTCATTACAGTTTCCCTGATCTAATATGTTATTCGTCGGAAGTTACATCATAGCCCCAATGGTCACTTTTGGAAAAACGATTACATAGACACACAGGCCGCCTACCTCTCGGTAAATCTTGGGTATGGCATGGGTGGGGTCATGGGCTGGGGTGCCTGTGGGTGCCTGTGGGTGCAGGGAAGCAAGATAGTCTTAGCGTGCAAATCCGACTATGCCGGGAGATGGGTTACGCTTATAGTTCCGGAATCGATGGGTGTATTTTTATCTACTGATGACCTCTATCGGCTCAGGAGCGGACCTTTCGAATAGCCTGGAACAGGTAAGTATTACTGCCGCCTTCGCCTAATAGCGGACATTGGACTAGAATAACCTTACGTGCCTCGTTTGACCCAAAGCCCGCGCCCAACAACACATAAATTCGAGGCTACCATACAAATATAAATAGGCTGGAACTTTGACCCAGTTCGAATTTTTTGCGGTAGCGGTTTCAGTTACTCTCGCTCTTGGAATAAGCCGCTGGACTTGCCACTGTGTGGCTCGCCTGTGCGGCGGGCGTAAAAGATCATGAATTTGCTTTCGTTCGCGAAGACAAAGTTTGGATTGCTTCTGCTAAGCTCGACTATTACCACTGTGTTGTTTGTAGGAGTATTCGAGATAGTCAAAAACATCAAGTACTATCGCTGGAAAGCAGACTTTGACAACTACGGATGGTTCGGCAAGATTACGATACCTTCACCAAATCCTTTGTTGATGTGGGAATATCGCCCAAATGGCGAAATTGAACAGATTAAGACGGATCGCTATGGATTCAGAAACCTGGAATATGAATCGGCCGCCAAACCCGACAACACCTTCCGAATTGCATTTGCAGGAGACTCCGTCACGTTAGGACTTGGTGTGAGTCGAGAACAGACGTTCGTCCACCAGTTCGAGATTGCCGCGAGACAGATAGAATCCCAGTATAGGATTCAGGCTCTCAATTTTGCAGTTGACGGCTACAGCACGCCACAAATCCTTGAGATGATTCGAACGAAAGTGCTGAATTTTTCACCCGATAAAGTCGTTTATGTAATGTGTCTAAACGATTTTGATTTCACCCAGTCTTCTGGTTCCAAAGTTCGATATTTCAGAAAACCAAAAAGCTTCTTTCTGTCGGAGATTGAAAAAATCTACCAAAGATTTTACGGAGGTGATTTCCATCAATATCATTTCAAAAAGAACAAGAATGTAGTTTTCCAGAGTATTCTTGATATGCGGGAAATGCTGAAACAAGAAGATATCAGTTTTCAGGTGGTCATATTACCTATCTTCCCTGACCTTCCAGTTACCCTCGACAATTACCCTATTCTCGATATGCACATAGAAATTGGGATTTTCTTGGAACAGAACGGCATTCAATTTCTTGATCTGCGTGAAGCTTTTGCTGAGAGCGGAGAATTGCCAAGATACTATGCGTCCGATACATGGCATCCGAACGTCAAGGGACACAAGTTTATTGCTAAGCGGTTATTGCCTTCCGTTCTGTTGTACTAGCTGATATACCAGATTCCAAAATGTGTCGCTCTGGGCCCAGCGTTAATGTCGGCTTCGAGATGTTTTCTGCCGTTTCAGCGGAATGGAATCTAGCCAAGCGAAGGCATAGAATCCCCTAAGAGAGGACATAGGGTTAAACTGACTCCGCAGGACTCTTTCGACTCAAGGGCATCCGGGTGAGATCTATTACATGGAAGGAAGTTGCGAGGTAATGACACTTTATGGAATTTGATCCTGAAAGTAGAAGCCAAGCGTCAGCATAATTAATGTTGGGTGTGAAAGAGTTTTTTGCTGCGTGACTTTTTACTCCCTGGCTCTTTCTTGGGATATCTTTTCATCTTGAACCTCCGAGTGGCCCAGGAGACGCACTCGTACTATTGGGAATTCATCTGTTGTTCCTGAGCTTGCTCTGGCTGAGCACGAAGTATCGGAGGTACGCCAGGATGGCGACGATTGGATCTGCAGTAGAGCCAGACAACGTAGCTAATGATGTCTGCGGGGCGCGTAGCTGCGGCAATCGCTAGCACTTGTGGGTAGCCATGTGCCGATCCTAATAATTCAGGACACTTAACGTGTCAGTACCCATCGGTCGATTAGAGGCGATAGAAGTCTCTAGCGATTCCGCTGTCACCGCCGTCACCCGTCAGTGATAGAACATCCTCCTCCACTTCGATGTCCTGCAGCGAAACCAGGACGTCCAGTGCGATGCAATCGCTGTCCAGCGTGAGGCGATAGAGGTTGACCTGGTTGTCGATTTCGCTGACTGAGCCTGTGGCTTCACAGCCGCCCCGCAGTTGCACGACACCGTCTTCGCTGATACTCAACTCGCTCAGCCCAGATAACGTGTCGTCACGGGCGTAGCTTCCGGCGATGGCTTGCAGATTGCTTACCCGTGCGCTGAATGACTCAAGCACTAATTGGTAGACCCCGCGTATCCCCGCTAGAGTCAGGGTGCCGCTGGCCTCATCACCCGTTACCAGGATGTCTATAGAGACAGCACCGTCGTTGCTGGTATCACTGCCAGTGAAAGTAATCTCTCCGTTATCGCCATCAGATACTCCCCAAAGCACCACTGTGGCACGCTCGCTATCGTCCGTTTCCAGCGTGATCGCTGTTGTTCCGTCCCGAGCCAGCACCAGGCTCATCAGGGCCACATCACCGTTCTGGGTGACCATGGTGCCGCTGTAGATGCCGGTTTCGTCCAGGCTCACCTCTGGTTGCGGATTGGGAGTATTGCCGCCACCACTTCGTGAATCACTGCCGTCGCTACAGGCGACCAGCAGTCCGATGGTTAAGGCGCAAACTATGATCAATACACGTGATTGCATGGTGCGCCTCCTATTGTAAATCGCGCAGCTTGACTTGCAGCAGCTCGCGCTTACGCAGGGTGGCGGTCAGGTCCCCGTCCAGCGTGGTTATGGTGATATAGCCAGCGGCGTTCATGCTGGTTTCATCCTCTATATCCAGACCGGCCGCGGCAAAATCTTCCACGGTGGCATCGGGGTTTTTTTCCAGTTCTTCCGCCGCCTCTTCACCCACCAGGTCAGCAAGGGTAGTGAAGCCGTTGAAGCCATTGATGACGCTGTCGCCCTGCAAGGTGGGGCCAATCTGAACGCTAGTCATGCTGCCCAAGGTGGTGTGCGCGATTCCCCGGGGAGTGACTGTCGGTATATTGACGTTGAGGCCGGTCATGGTTGGTAACAGGGGTTCTCCTGGGACCCGATTAGCCTCGAGCTCGGCGATGATGGATACCACCAGCGCCGCTACCTCTTCGAGTGTCAAGCCTGCACCTGGCTCCGTGTCGTCTCTCCGGGTGCTCTGGGCACTCACTGCAATGCCTGGAATGCCTCTATTAAGTGGGGCCAGTGCCGCGCCAACGGTGCCAGACTCTATAGCGCGAGATCCGATATTCAAGCCGTCGTTGATGCCGGAAATGACCAAGTCTGGCGGATTATCCCCCATCACTGCCAGGCCTACATTCATGCTGTCCCTAGGGGTTGCGCTGGCGTTAATTAACTCGTCAGTACCCTCTTCAGGATTCTCCCGGGGTATGCGTATGCAGTACCGGTTTTCATTTCCGGTAGGGCCAGCAAAGCCCACATTACTGATGTCATATTCTTGGAATACGTCAGTCGAAATGGAGCTGCCCACGCCGCTCTGCTCCCCCGCAGGGGAATACACATGCACTGTATGGCCGGCGGCTTCCAGCGTATCTGCCAGAACATTTATACCCTCGGTGGTGCAGGAATCGTCATTGCCGACCAGGATATTCAAAGACCAGGCGGGAGCGGCGAGAATGGAAATCAGGGCGCAAAGAAATAGGCCGGGACGTGCCGAATTAAGACGGGGATGGGTCACAGTTTATTCTCCATTATATCGGGTAATCGCCACGGGATTATGGCTCAATTCTAATCTTTTGTCAGTTTCAGTGGCAGCCTCATGGGGAAGCGTCAGCTCAAGGCTGCTTTTTTAAACCATTGCTAAATGTATGTCCGCATCAAATTTCAAAAGCCGTGCCAGGTTTAAGAGGTTCTGCACGTGGGCGTGTGCAGGAACGGTTAGCTGAACTTGGAAGAAGAACTCAGGATCGGCCCCAGCTCCGAAGTTAGGTCGAGGAAAGCGTTTCCGATTCTTCTACTTGCTCCAACCGAACACCCAAACCGATCTACCCCAGCCTCAGCATAGCCTAGTCGAACACTTCTCTATCTCAACAAAAAAACATCGATTCTACCCTACGCACTCGACGCCAAGTCATGTCCTTCAAGGCCTCGTCAGTGCTGGGTTGGCGTCGAGTGCGTCGAGTGTAACTGCCCAAAGTTTCCCCCAGGGGTAGTCCCCCTTTTGTGGCGTAGCTTGCTGATTGGGGCCGCGGGGAGTTTTTCGGATGTTCTATAAAGGCGTGCTCGACGGACTACTGGCTAGATATCATCGGTATTGACGTCAGTAAGGCAACCCTGGATTGCGCCTATTTGCGCGACCCCGATCAGGACAAGGCGAAGCGGAAAAGCTGTCAGAACAAAGTGGGTTGTTTTGAATCACTGATCACCTGGGCGGAGGCTCTGTCTGGACTGCCCCGTCAGTCGCTCGCTTTCGTTATTGAACCAACAAACATCTATCACGAGAAACTTGTGCAGTTTCTTCACAGCAAGGGTTCGACGGTCTACCTGGTTAACCCTGGCAGGGTCAGGAAGTTCGCTGAAGGTATCGGCCCCGCCGATTAAAAGCCTGAAGGTCCGCTATTGCCGATAGCGGTCGTTGATGGCGGATGGATGATTACTTCCTGAATCGCCTAGGAAGGGTCGTTAGCTCTGTGATATGATTTTAGGCCGCTGTCGACTCACAAGGGACACTCGTGAAACTCCGGCTTCCCTTTCTCAAACGATATCTTTCCGCTTATATGCCTGTTCACTCTACTGGGAGATATTTCGTTGAGCATTAATATTCGGCAAGAGAAATCTAGCGACATTCAGAGTATTCATGAAATCACTGTTGCTGCGTTTCTCGACGCACCACATACAGACCACACTGAACAATTTATTGTGAAGGCTCTGCGAGATTCAGGCGCGTTAACGATTTCACTTATTGCAGAAGATTCCACTCAAATTGTTGGCCATGTAGCCTTGTCCCCAATTACCATCTCGGATGGTTCAAGTGACTGGTATAGTTTGGGATCAATATCCGTGACCCCAAGTGAGCAGGGTAAGGGCATAGGCACTAAACTAATGCATGTGGCTCTTGCTGAGTTGAGAAACCTCAAAGCTAATGGCTGTGTTTTACTTGGCGACCCCAATTACTATCACCGATTTGGCTTTGAACCGATAGATGGCCTTGTGCTCCCAGATGTTCCCCCTGAATATTTTCAGGCTCTTTTGCTTCAAGGTATTCACCCGATAGGCACGGTTACTTACCATGAGTCATTTTCAGCGCAGGGTTAACAAAACGCTCCTGCAGGACAAGTATTTTGCTGCGCCCCAAACTTGCCGCAGAGCGCG
>CBDTVJ010000038.1:0-14695 GCA_965363655.1 uncultured Halieaceae bacterium
TACTCGCCGCCACCATTTCCATGGCGCTGGTGATCTTCTGCGTGCTCTGGATGCTGGAGATCTTGGTCCGTATTTCTTTTCCGGCTGCCATCTAGCTATCCTCGGGCTCTACCAGGTCTGCGTGGACTTGAACGTTTCGAGAGCCGACTTGAAAGTAGCTCCGATCTCGTCGTTATAGTCGCCGCTTTCGACGATGCTCTTCATCAGGTCACCGTGTTCTGCATGCATATAAGACAACAGGGCATCTTCGAAATCACCGATCTTGGCAACTTCAACATCGTTCAGGAAGCCTTCGTCAGCGGCATACAGCACCACGCCCATCTCGGCCACGGACTGCGGTGAATACTGCTTCTGCTTCATCAGCTCGGTAACGCGCTCACCATGGTCCAGCTGGGCCCTGGTGGCATCATCGAGGTCAGAAGCAAACTGGGAGAAAGCCGCCAGTTCGCGATACTGCGCTAACGCGGTACGAATACCGCCGGACAGCTTCTTCATGATCTTGGTCTGGGCTGCACCACCTACCCGGGATACGGAGATACCGGCGTTCATCGCCGGGCGCACACCCGCGTTGAACATGTCAGCTTCCAGGAAGATCTGGCCGTCGGTAATAGAAATCACGTTGGTCGGTACGAAAGCGGAAACGTCACCCGCCTGGGTTTCAATCACAGGCAGTGCTGTCAGTGAACCGGTCTTGCCTTTAACGGCACCGTCAGTGAATTTCTCCACATAGTCAACGTTAACACGGGCGGCGCGCTCCAGCAGTCGGGAGTGCAAATAGAACACATCACCGGGATAAGCTTCACGCCCCGGTGGACGACGCAGCAACAGGGAAATCTGGCGATAAGCCCAGGCCTGCTTGGTCAGGTCATCGTAAATAATCAGGGCATCTTCACCGCGGTCGCGGTAGTACTCGCCCATGGTGCAACCGGCAAACGGCGCCAGGAACTGCATCGCAGCGGGATCGGAAGCAGTAGCCGCAACCACGATGGTGTGATCCATCGCGCCGTGCTCTTCCAGCTTGCGTACGACAGCAGCCACAGAAGAGGCCTTCTGGCCAATCGCTACATAGATACACGTAATGCCAGAGTCTTTCTGGTTGATGATGGCGTCAACAGCGATTGCCGTCTTACCAATCTGGCGGTCGCCAATGATCAACTCGCGCTGGCCACGGCCGATGGGCACCATGGCGTCAACCGCCTTGAGTCCGATCTGTACCGGCTGGTCAACAGATTGACGTTCGATTACACCTGGAGCCACTTTTTCAAGTGCATCGGTCAACGCTGCGTTGACTGGGCCTTTGCCATCGATAGGGCTACCCAATGCATCTACAACACGACCCTGCAGTTCCGGACCCACCGGCACCTCCAGGATGCGGCCGGTGCAGCGGCAGCTCTGGCCTTCAGCCAGGCTCTTGTAATCACCCAGGATTACCGCTCCAACGGAGTCGCGCTCCAGGTTAAGCGCCATCCCGTAGATGCCGCCTTCAAATTCGATCATCTCACCGTACATCACGTCGGCGAGGCCATGGATACGAATAATACCGTCGGAAACCGATACCACGGTGCCTTCGTTGCGAGCTTCCAAGCTAACATCGAGCTGGTCGATGCGCTGCTTGATAATCTCGCTAATCTCAGATGGATTCAGTTGCTGCATGCTCTGTTCCTCAGTCCTAAGTCTAGGAATTCATTGCTTCGGCCAGCTTGTTAAGCCTGCCGCGCACGGAGCCATCGATCACCAGATCGCCGGCCCTGATTAAAACGCCACCCAGAAGGTTCTTGTCTGTAGAGGTGCTGACCTTCACTGCGCGCTCAAGTTTTTTGCCCAGTACGCCCGCCAGTTTTTCTGTTGTGGCCTCAGCCAGGTCAAAAGCGGAAATGACTTCAACGTCAATCGACTTTTCCTGCTGTGCCTTAAGCAGCTCAAACTGGGAATGTATTTCCGGTAGTAACGCCAGGCGCTTGTTGGCAGCGAGAATAAAAACGAAATTCTTCATCTGCGCGCCGAGCTTGTCACCACAGACATCATTCAGCGTTTGGGCCTGCTGCTGGTCAGTCAGGGAGGGGTTGTTCAATACCGCTCCCATACCGTCATCAGCTGCCACTGCCGCAGCAGTAGTCAGTTGCCCGGACCAATCGCCCAACGCGCTGTGCTCGCGGGCATATTCAAACGCGGCCTTTGCATAGGGACGTGCCAGTGTGCTTAATTCCGCCATAGCTCCCTCGCGATTACAGTTCTGCGGCCAGCTTCTCGACCAGCTCGTTGTGAGCTTCCTGGTCGATTGCTGCACCCAGCACCTTTTCTGCACCAGCCAGAGACAGCGCGGCTACCTGACTGCGCAATTGTTCCCGTGCGCGGTTGGTTTCCTGCTCTATCTCAGCCTGGGCCGAGGCCTTGACGCGGTCGGCTTCTACTACCGCTACATCCTTGGCCTCTTCTACCAGCTGGTTACCGCGCTTATTAGCGGATTCAATAATGCCGGCGGCTTCGTGCTTGGCTTCCTTCAGGCGTTCTACCGCCTTCTCCTTGGCCAGCTCGAGATCGTGACTGGCACGGTCTGCAGCTGCCAGACCATCAGCAATCTTCTTTTCGCGTTCTGCCATGGCAGCCAAAATGGGCGGCCAAACGTACTTCATGCAGAACATGACAAAGCAGACAAAGGCGATCATCTGCCCGATAAGCGTAAGATTAATATTCACGCCTTGCTCCTCACTGGTTATTGAGGGCCGCGCTCAGGGCGGCCCCATTCCCGTCGATTGTCGAATTAACCTGCGACAACGAAGATCAGGTACATAGCGATACCAACACCGATAATGGGGATCGCGTCGACCAGGCCAGCACCCAGGAAGAAAGTCACCTGCAGTTTGGGAGCCAGCTCAGGCTGACGGGCAGAGCCCTCGATCAACTTACCACCCAACAGACCAACACCGATGGCGGCACCCAGACCACCCAGACCCATCATGATGGCGGCAGCTACGTAGATTAATTCAGGCATGTTTTTCTCCTAGCGTTAATTAAGCAAAGCTTAAAAGTTAAAGTAAATCAGTGGTCTTCATGGGCCATGCTGAGATACACGATCGTCAGTACCATGAAGATAAATGCTTGCAGGGGAATAATCAGCAGGTGGAATATGCCCCAGGCAATTTGCAACAATCCGGCTGGCACCATCCAGCCGATACCTGCGCTAAACAGGGCTGCTATCAGAATAAAAATCATCTCGCCCGCGTAGAGGTTACCGAATAGTCGCAGGCCGAGAGAAAAGGGCTTGGCCAATAAGCCAACCACTTCCATAAACAGGTTAACGGGTATAAAAAGCCAGTGGTTAAAGGGGTTCATGGTCAGTTCCTTGACGAAACCGAATCCCTTCACCTTGATAGAGTAGTACAGCGTCAGGATAAAGACGCCCACAGCCATACCCAGCGTAATATTGGGGTCAGTAGATGGCACGATTTTCTGGAAGTGGACTCCCGCGAGGCTCATCAGGCCAGGCACCAGGTCAATGGGGACCAGGTCCATAAGGTTCATTAACAAAACCCAGACAAAAACCGTCAGTGCGAGAGGTGCAATAAGTGGATTGTGGCCATGGAAGGTATCGCGCACGGTGCTGTCGACAAACTCGACCACCATTTCGACCGCGTTAACCATGCCACTGGGAACGCCTGATTCGGCCTTCTTAGCCACCGAACGGAACAGCCAACAGAAAACGATGCCCAAGCCAATGGACCACAGCATGGAGTCAACGTGGATTGCGTTGAAACCCATCACTGCTGCTTCTTCACCACCATGGGCCATAACCCATGCACCACCTTCACCGATGATGGAACCATCTTCCCGCGCAAAACCCCCGGGCAGCTTGCCGTAGGTCAGGTTGGTCAGGTGGTGCGTAATATATTCTGAAACCGTCTGGGTTGAGCCTTCCGATGCCATTTCTAAAAACTCTTACGTCAGTCCAAGTTCAGCTGCTACTGTCTAAGTAGCAACCAGCTTCCTGTAATTTGAATTGCCAGCATCGCCAGGTATCCGGCGAATACCGCCAGGCCGTCAATGGGCCTCACCGCGGCAAACACCACCGCAAACCCTGCAATGCTCAGTAAAAACTTACCTACTTCCCCGGCATAACCGGAGCGAGCCATGGCCCGGGCTGATCTCGCACCGCGCCACCTGAAGGCCACTGCGGCAAAGTATGCCTGTGGCACGATGGCAACCAGGCCACCGCTCAGTACTGAGTAGGCCAACACTTTGTCCAGCGCCAACAGAAGAAGACACAGTGGAACAAGCAATACCAGTTGAGCCAAGGTGATACGATGGACCGGAGGACGCGCTATTTCAGCTCCTGTCATTGGAGCCTCGCGATACTCCCATGGTCGTTAACCGCACGGGTTTCTTCCTCGTTTCGAGCGCGCGCATTATAGGTGTTATGGGGGGTGGGTTCAACCTACTGGCGACAGCAATCTGGATAAATATTGACGCCGTGCGGGGCATGTTCATGGCTGAGTTTTCGCGAGACCTCGCCAAAAATCCACGCTCACCTGCATCTTGTGGCCTTGTCATTCCCGGGCACTATATCCTGTGGTTGCTGGTTGGTGTGCCTCGCCAGCTGTCGTTGCGATACCAGCGGATTGGGGGTGAGGCCCTGAGAGGGCGTGGGGTTCCAACCGAACAGGGCCTCACCCCCAATCCGCGACTACCGAAGGCAAATCATTTCGCAAAAAGCCTGAGAGTTACTTGATATGCCCCAATATCCCATCCAGCTCATCCAACGAGCTATAGGGCAATATCAACTTACCCTTGCCCTTGGCACTATGCTGAATCTGCACCCTGGTGCCCAAACGCTGGGACAAGTCATCCTGTAAATGCCGGATATTCGGATCGATAGTTTTCTGCGGCGACGGGTTTGTCTTCTGCGCCAGCAGATTACGCACCAGGGCTTCAGTCTGGCGCACAGACAAGCCCTTGCCGGCCACAGTCCGCGCCGCCTGCGATTGATCTGCTCCTACCAGGCCCAATAGCGCCCGCGCGTGCCCCATTTCCAGGTCACCGTGCTCAACCAGGCGCCGCACATCGTCCTGCAGTGACATCAAACGCAGCAAATTGGCCACCGTAGAGCGGGATTTACCGACCGCCGTCGCCACTTCCTGCTGGGTCAGGTCAAACTCCCTCTGCAAACGCTGCAAAGAAGCCGCCTCCTCGATAGGGTTCAGGTCTTCCCGTTGAATGTTCTCAATCAGGGCCATGGCGATGGCCGCCTCATCAGAAACGTCGCGGATTACGACGGGTATGGTATCCAGGCCTGCCAACTGGGTAGCTCGCCAGCGCCGCTCTCCCGCAATGATCTCGTATTTGCGGTCAGATATGGGTCGCACCATGATGGGTTGCATTACACCCTGGGCCTTGATGCTATCGGCCAGCTCCTGCAGGGACTCCGGTTCTATATCATTGCGCGGCTGGTATTTACCTCGCTGGATGAGGTCGACCGGCAATTCCTTGAGGATTTTTTCATCACCTGCGGAAGGCACCGCCCCGGTGGTTTCCTTGGTGTCAGCGGCATGGCTGGCATGGCTGGCATGGCTGGCTCCCAACAAAGCATCCAGACCTCGGCCCAAACCCCGCTTTTTAACAGACATTAACGCTCTCCGTAATCCAGTTCATTACGTTCTAGGTCGCCACCGCGCCAGTCTGCCCCAAAGCAGCCAGCTTTTCCTCGCGCCGGATAATCTCCCCGGCCAATGCCATGTAGGCCTTGGCTCCGCGAGAGTATTTATCGTAATACAAGGCGGGAAGGCCGTGACTCGGCGCCTCCGCCAGGCGAATATTTCGCGGCACCACGGTGCGATAGACCTTTTCGCCAAAATGCTGGTGCAGCTGGGACGACACATCGGCAGTGAGGCTATTACGCGGGTCATACATGGTGCGCAGTATGCCTTCTATCTGCAAACCGGTGTTCAAGGACTGCGTAACCCCTTCGATGGTACCCATCAGGGCCGTTAGCCCCTCCAGGGCAAAGTACTCGCACTGCATGGCAATGATCACGCCATCAGCAGCCACCAGGCCGTTGAGGGTCAGCATATTCAGGGAGGGCGGGCAGTCTATCAGCATGTAATCATACAGGCCGACCACCTCGGACAGGGCTGTGCGCAAGCGACGCTCCCTGTGCTCTACCTCCAGCAGCTCAACCTCTGCGGCGGTCAGGTCGCCGTTGGAAGGCAGGACATCGTAACCGCTTTCGCCCGCGGGCAGGGCCACCAGGTTCACGGGGGCGCGGTGCACCAGTACATCGTAGATACTGCGATCGACCTCGTATTTGTCTATTCCACTACCCATGGTGGCATTACCCTGGGGGTCCAGGTCCACCAACAGCACCCGCTGCTTCATGGCGGCGAGGGATGCCGCAAGGTTGACGCAGGTGGTGGTTTTACCCACTCCGCCTTTTTGGTTCGCTATCGCTATCACTCTGGCCAATGAACTTGTCCCTGGTACTTTAATTACGGATGGCTGCTGTGCGGGTAGAGTATCATTTCCACCAGGTGTCGCTGCTCGCCAAGGCCCGGTACTGACAGCGGGTAAACCGCTGAAAAGGAGCACTCTTCGCTCACTACCTGCAACTCCCTGGTTGGAATAGCTCCCTTCATGGCCAGAAAGCGGCCCTGTGGTGCCAGCAGGTGGCGGCAACCCTGCATCATATCCTCTAAAGAAGCGAAGGCCCTGGATAGCACGACGTCAAAAAGCTCCTGTGGCTGGAACGATTCTACCCGCGCCTGATGGATGACCATATTATCCAAGCCCAAGGCAGTTTTCACCTGAAAAAGAAAACGGGTCTTTTTGCCATTGCTGTCAAGCAGGTGAAATGCGCGCCGGGGAAACATAATCGCCAGCGGTACGCCCGGTAAGCCGGCACCGGTACCCACATCAAGACAACGCTCGCCAGCCACATGCGGCACGATGGCCAGGCTGTCCAGCAGGTGCCGCGTGACCATCTGGCTGGCATCGCGAACGGCGGTAAGATTATAGGCTTTGTTCCACTTGCACAGCAGGTCAAGGTATTGCAGTAGCAAATCCAGCTGCGCAGTGGATATCTCCAACTCAAGGGCAGCACAGCCCTTACGCAGCGCTGTGGCGAGGCCCGAATTCAATTCAGGCAAGCTTGCGCTGTTTGCCGGAATCGGGCGCGGCTGGATCTGCCGGGGCCCCCAGGGCACCCCGTTTCTTGAGATAAATCAGTAGCAGGGAGATAGCGGCGGCGGTGACGCCCGGAATACGCCCGGCTCGGGCCAGCGTATCGGGCTGCGCCTCGCTCAGTTTCTGTTTCACTTCATTGGACAGGCCATCGACGGCATTAAAGTCCAGATCAGCAGGCAGCAGGGTATTTTCATAGCGGCGCAAGCGCTCGATATCTTCCTGTTGCCGATCAATGTAGCCGGCGTACTTGGCCTGTATGGCTACCTGCTCAGCCGCCTGTAGATCGGCGCAGGCGTTGCCGGTTGCTGCCGCCAGGTCCTGGTATTCCAGCTCCGGCCGCTTTAGCAGGTCGGCCAGCGAATACTCTCTGGTTATGGGGTTTTTCAATTTTCCGGCTAATGCCTGGGCCGCCGGTGTCCCAGGGTGCACAAAGGATGTCGCCAGTCGCTGCGTCTCCAGTGCAATTGCCTCGCGCTTGGCCTCGAAGCGAGCCCAGCGGGCGTCGTCCACCAGGCCAAGCTCCCTGCCCCGCTCGGTCAGGCGCAGGTCGGCATTATCTTCGCGCAGCAACAGCCGGTACTCTGCCCGGGAAGTGAACATACGATAGGGCTCCAGCGTACCCATGGTAATCAGGTCGTCCACCAGCACACCGATATAAGCCTCATCACGGCGTGGACACCAGGGCTCTTCGTCTTTAAGCGCTAATGCCGCGTTCAGGCCTGCCAACAAACCCTGGGCGGCGGCTTCCTCATAGCCGGTAGTACCGTTGATCTGTCCGGCGAAATAGAGGCCCGGCAGTACTTTGGTCTCAAGTGATTTAGTGAGATCCCGGGGATCAAAAAAGTCGTATTCAATGGCGTAGCCAGGCCGGGTAATGTGGGCGTTTTCAAAACCCTTGATGGTGCGCACCAGTGCTACCTGCACATCAAAGGGCAGACTGGTGGATATGCCATTGGGATACAGTTCACTGGTGGTCAGTCCTTCCGGCTCTATGAACACCTGGTGTGAATTCTTATCGGCAAAGCGGTGTATCTTGTCTTCAATGCTGGGGCAGTAGCGCGGGCCCACGCCTTCAATGACACCTGAAAACAGGGGTGAACGGTCCAGCCCCTGGCGGATGATGTCATGGGTTTGCTCGTTGGTGTAGGTCACCCAGCAGCAACGCTGCTCTGGATGTTCCTGCACGCTGCCCATATAGGACATGACCGGCTCAGGCTGGTCCCCCCACTGCTCCTGCAGGCCGGTGAAATCAACGCTGCGGGCATCGATGCGCGGTGGCGTACCCGTCTTCAGGCGTTCAACCCGGAACGGCAACTCACGCAGCCGCTGGGCGAGGGCGATCGAGGGAGGGTCACCGGCGCGCCCACCGGCGCTGTTTTCCAGTCCGATGTGCAATTTACCGCCGAGGAAGGTGCCGGTGGTGAGAACAACCCGCGGTGCCCGGAAGGTCAGCCCCATCTGGGTGACTGCACCAGCCACCCGCCCATTTTCTATCAGCAGGTCATCAACCGGCTGCTGGAATATAGACAGATTGCTCTGGGTCTCCAGTATTTCGCGAATGGCATTCTTGTACAGTATCCGGTCCGCCTGGGCCCGGGTGGCCCGCACTGCCGGCCCTTTACGCTGGTTCAGCACCCGAAACTGGATACCGGCCCGGTCTGTCGCGCGGGCCATGGCGCCACCCAGGGCATCCACTTCCTTTACCAGGTGGCTTTTACCGATGCCTCCAATGGCGGGATTACAGGACATCTGGCCCAGGGTATCGACACTGTGAGTCAACAGCAGGGTGCGGCAGCCCATACGCGCCGCGGCCAGGCAGGCCTCTGTGCCGGCATGGCCACCACCGATAACGATGACATCAAACTGTTGTTGGTACTCCACTACTTGAGACCTCGGGTGCTGCGACTACTGGTTTCGCGGTGCGCGATTATACGTGGGCTGCGACCTTTGTTCAAAATTTGTTCGACTGTAAATAATGCGCCCGGTGCGCCAGACAGTCTCTGCGCATAGCCCTTGGACAAAGGAGTGTCAATTTGTGTACATTCCCCGTCGACAAAATGGCTATACAAAGGAGCAACGACATTATGGACTGGCTACTGGCAGCATTGGCTATTTTCAACCTGGTATCAATGATCGCCGTATTCCGGCCCCGCGGTGTCGCCCGTCGGTCCGCGCCCTGGTTCCAGTTCGGTATCGCCCTGTTGGCCACCGAGCTGGCCTGGATCTGGCTCCCCCTGCAGGTACTTATCACCTGGCTGTTGTGCGCTGGCGGCGCCCTGCAGTCCGGGCTCGGTGGGTTTGCCCTGTTCATCCTGATCGCTACCTGGCCGGGACTCGCCTGGAGTATCTGGATGAGCACCAAGGCAGGGCCCGCCGTTGAGGCCGCCCTGTCAGGGGGCCTGGGTTGCAACTATCGCGACGAGATTCCGCCGCTGGCACGGGCCCGCATGCGCCAGCAAATTACCTTCAAGGACTGGCGGCAGCCGCGGCCCAAGGGCCGCCCTGAAGTGGAGGTCATTCGTCATATTCCCTACGGCCCTGGCGGGGTTCGCCAGCAGCTGGATATTTATCGCCCTCGCTTTATTCCGCAGGGGGGTTGTCCGGTGCTGCTACAAATTCACGGCGGTGCCTGGATGGTGGGGGACAAGGGCAGCCAGGCGCTGCCCCTGATGTACGAACTGGCCAGCCGCGGCTGGATCTGCGTGGCCGCCAATTACCGCCTCAGCCCCAGCGTCAGTTTTCCCACGCACCTCATCGACTGCAAATCAGCACTGTGCTGGATCCGGGAAAATGGCGCACAGTACGGCATGGATACCAATTTTGTAGCGGTAACCGGCGGCTCCGCCGGTGGTCACTTGAGCGCACTCATGGGCCTGACGGAAAACCGGCCAGAATTCCAGCCTGATCATCCTGATACCGACACCTCCGTGCAGGCCTGTATTCCGTTTTACGGCATCTACGACTTCCTGGTGCGATATGACCAGCATCCCAATGCCAGTACGTACGAAAGATTCCTCTCCGGCAGGGTGCTGCATGAAACCCTGCAGGATAATCCCGATTTGTGGGACCAGGCCTGTCCTGTGGCACAGATTCATGCCGCTGCCCCGCCCTTTATGGTGGTTCACGGCAGCCTGGACAGCCTGGCGGCAGCAGCTGAGGGCCGGGTGTTCAGCCAGAAGCTGCGCGAGGTCTCCAACCAGCCTGTGGTCTATCTGGAAATGCCCGGGGCCGAGCACGCCTGGGAGGTGGTCCACTCGCTACGCACGGAACACACTATTGAGGGTGTTTACAGCTTCCTTGAGTGGGTGCGCGCCGGTAAGCGCTCTTCACACCACGCCAGAACATCTGCCAACACCTCGGCCCGCTCCGGTTCATTAAAAATCTCGTGATAAAGGCCCGGGTAGATTTTCAGGGTCTTGTCATTTGACCCAATATGCTGGTGGAGGAAACGGGAGCCCTCGGCTGCCGTCATGGCGTCTTCACCGCCGTGTAATATCAGCATCGGCAGGGTTAAGCGAGGCGCGGCCGCCTGGATGCTGTTCATTCCTGCGAACAGTTCGCGCAGCATCCGCGCCGACATCTTGCCATGATGCACCAGCGGGTCCTCAACATACTTCCTGACTTCCTCGGGATCACGGCTCACCCCGGCGGCATCCAGCTGCAGGATTCCGAACCGAGGGACCACCACGGCCAACAAGCGAATCAGCGACATCTGCACAAAACCCGGTTCCAGCTCTGACTTGATGGCCGCGCCGGATAGAATACAACCGCTGAACGCGTCCTGCTGCTGCAACAGGTAGTTGCTGGCAATCAGGCCACCCAGGCTGTGCCCCAGTAGAAACATCGGAACTGCCGCGAATTGTGCGGCGATACGCTGGTGGAAGGTCTGCAGATCCGACAGGTAATCGTCGAAGCTCTCAACATGGCCCGGGATGCCATCGGAGCGACCGTGGCCATTGTGGTCAAAACCTGCCACCGCATAGCCCCGCTCGATAAAAAACTCCGCCAGTGACTGATAACGTGCACTGTGTTCTCCGGCACCGTGCACCAGCAGCAAAATTGCCCGGGGCGCGCTTTGCGGCTGCCAACACTGGAAGTAGATGCTGCGCCCGGCGCAGCCGACGAAAGTTCCCTCGTTATGGATCACGCAACTGCCTCCAGCCCGGATGATTCGACTTCGACTTGCGAGATAAAGGCCCCAACTTCATCCCAGGCGCTGCGCGCTTCACTCAAGTGTGGGTAAAACATCTGCCAAACGTGCATCACATGTGGCCAGGTTTGCAGTTTTGCGGGAGAGCCCGCCGCCACGGCTCTATTGACAAAGCGCCGGGCATCATCGAACAACACCTCTGACTCACTGACATGCACCAGGGTTGGCGGCAACCCTGAGAGGTCGCCAAAAACCGGGGACACCACCGGGTTTTTGGGGCTGAGCCGGTTCTGGATCAGGAAGGCCCACCAGATCAGCGGCCGGGGAATCTTCGTCAGGCCCTTGAACATGGGCCCTAGCATCGCGTCGGTTGCCAGGTTTCCTTTCAGGCTGGGCGCGCTGAAAGTGTTATCTGTAATCGGGGAAAAAGCCACAGCGGCATCAGGCTGACGCAACTGCTGATCCCGCACCCAGCAGATCAGCGACAAGGCCAGGTTGCCTCCGGCGGAATCGCCTCCGACAAATATTCGCTGGGCTGGCTCCCTCCCCTGCGGACCATTGTCCAGAATCCATTGATAGGCCGTACGGCAATCCTCAACCCCGGCCATACGGCGGTGCTCCGGCATCAGGCGATAATCAATTGCCAACACGGCAGCATTGGCCACTGCGGAAAAACGACTGCTGATATTGCGATGACTCCTGGGACTGCCCATTACGAAGGCACCACCGTGGATATACAATACGCGGCGGTCCGGGTTGACGCCCGGGGCCAGCACCCACTCGGCTGGCACTCCCCCCGCATCTGCCGCAGTGATCTGGGCATGAAAATCCTGGCTATCGGAGATGCTGTCCATATACTCCCGCATCAGGGGTAGGCGCTGCCTGCGCGGGGCTCGCTGTATCGGGCCCATACCGACAGCAAAGGAGGCCAGCGCCTCGTCGTGCTCCCCATTGAGCCCGCGGTCATCATCAAAACTCTGCCCGGGAGGCATATCAAAGGGTGCCAGGTTTTCGCCACGCAGGAAGAAAACCGTTATCAGGGCCAATAAAATCAGGATAATTAAAAACCAGGTCAACGTTACACTCCACTGAAAAGATAAATTGGCGCCTACATGTACCAGAACACCGTGCAAAAATCCAAGATAGCCGGTTTTTGGCGCTTGTCACCGTCACTACAAGTTAGGTAGCATGCTGACCTCCGCTAATAATAAGATACTGGAACGCATCTATGATTGATTATTTAGCCCTACCCCCCCTGCTGGGCCTCTGTGGCCTGGGAGTCGCTTTCATCATTTATCACATCATGACCCGCCACAACCATGGCGATGGTGCTGTAAAACACATCGGTGACCAGATACACATGGGCGCCATGGTCTTTATGAAACGCGAATACAAGATGCTCAGCATCTTCGCGCTGGTACTACTGGTCGCCATTTTCGTGTCGCCGCTGGGCTTCAATACCGCCATTGCCTTCCTGGCGGGAGCAGTTTCTTCCGCCACCGCCGGCTACCTGGGCATGATTGCGGCCACCAAGGCCAATGTGCGCACGGCAATTGCCGCTCACAACCATGGCCAGGGCCTGGCTCTCACCATCGCCTTTTACGGTGGTTCTGTCATGGGTCTGTGTGTCGCTTCCCTGGGGCTGATCGGCCTGGGCGGAATCTACTGGTACTTCGGCGGCGATCCCGAGACAGCTCACGCCATACACGGCTTTGGCATGGGCGCGTCGGTGGTAGCCCTGTTTTCCCGGGTCGGCGGTGGTATCTTTACCAAGAGTGCTGACGTGGGCGCGGACCTTGTAGGCAAAATCGAAGCGGGCATTCCTGAAGACGATCCGCGCAACCCGGGCGTTATCGCCGATAACGTGGGCGATAACGTTGGCGACATCGCCGGCATGGGCTCAGATATTTTTGAATCCTATTGCGGAGCCATGATCGCCTGCATCGCCATCGCGTCTACCATGGCTATCCCAGAACAGGGTTCAATGATGTTCCTGCCTCTGGCCCTGGCCAGTATCGGCCTGTTGGCTTCACTGTGCGGTATCGCCATCGTGCGCGTCAGATCCAACGCCGCTCCCGAAGTGGCTTTGCGTACAGGAACACTACTGGCACCGGTGATTTTCGCGATCGTCGCATGGTTTATGATCAGTAAAATGGGTTTGCCCAGCAACATCTGGTGGTCCGTTGTCAGCGGTGCAGTGGGTGGCGTAGCCATTGGCCTGATCACCGAGTACTACACTGGCTCAACACCGGTGCAGAGAATCGCCAAATCCGGTGAGACCGGGGCAGCTACCGTTATGATCACAGGGCTGGCGGTAGGTATGCAGTCTGTTGTACTGCCCGTGCTGTTTCTGGCCGCCATCATTTACGCCTCCACTGCCTTATCCGGCCTCTACGGTGTGGGCATTGCTGCGGTAGGCATGTTAGCTACCGTGGGTATCACCATGGCCATCGACGCCTACGGACCGGTAGCAGATAACGCGGGCGGTATCGCAGAAATGGCGGGTATGGGCGAGGAGACCCGCCGCATCACCGACGGACTGGATGAAGTGGGCAATACGACTGCTGCCATTGGCAAGGGCTTCGCTATCGGCGCCGCAGCGCTCACCGCCCTGGCTATCATTGCAGCCTTTGTCGAAACTGTGCAGTTGCATAACCCCGGTTTCTCCTTCTCCCTGGAGATCACCAATCCTACGGTGCTGGTGGGTATGTTTATCGGCGGCACGATACCGTTCCTGATCGCCGCCATCACCATGACCGCAGTCGGTGATGCCGCGTTTGATATGATCAATGAAATCCGCCGTCAGTTCCGCGAGATACCCGGGCTGCTGGAAGGGAAAGCAGAGCCCGATACCGCCAAATGTATCGACATCGCGACCACCGCTGCCTTACGCCGCATGATATTACCCGGGGTCATTGCTGTAAGCGCCCCGGTGCTGGTTGGCTTCGGTCTGGGTGCGGCATCGTTGGGAGGTATGCTGGCCGGTGGTTTGCTGGCCTGTGTGCTGATGGCCCTGATGATGGCCAATGCGGGCGGCGCCTGGGATAACGCCAAGAAGTACGTGGAAAAAGGCAACCTGGGTGGCAAGGGGTCCGATACTCACGCAGCGGTAGTTGTGGGAGACACGGTTGGTGATCCCTTCAAGGATACTTCCGGCCCTGCCATGAATATCCTGATCAACGTGATGGCTATCGTAAGCCTGGTTATCGCTCCTCTGCTTAAACTGAGCTAAAACACAGCCCCGTCATTGCGCCGGGGCTGTCGTTATAACTGGCGCAGAGAGAGTCTGGTCTGGGTTTTCGGGGGGGCGCTTTGCACCCGCTGACCGGCACGCAAGGTCCACTTGCGGTTCGAACTTCAGGCCCTTAAGTG
>CBDTVJ010000039.1:0-14624 GCA_965363655.1 uncultured Halieaceae bacterium
GCGGCGCTGCGAACCCCTGGCGATGAGTCATTAAGAAACATCACTATATCTCTACTCATCGAGGGATCGGCGTCAGCTGTGTTTCCAAGAGCGAGTAAATAGACTGCCCTCTGCCTATCGTTACTTGCACTGGAAGCCCCGTCCAGAAGATCCGCACGCAAAGATACATACTTTTCATCTTCCGTCGCACGCAGGCCATTACCCAGGGACCCCAAAGCCAGCGTGGCCGTAGTAGGAAGGTTGCGACGATCACCTTCTGCATATCCACTGCGAGCAGTGTCCCAAAGGGTTTCAAAGGTCTCCTGCGTGGGGGTTTTTACGGCGCCCAGGGCAACGATTGCACGCAAACCATCCAGCACTGGCAGGCCATCGTCGATCACTACCGAACTTAGAGCGGCCTGAGCTTCTGGGGTGCCCGCTAGCTGCAGCACCAGATAGAGATCCGCTCGTGTTCTATCTGTGATCTGCTCCGTTCTCATTTTTTCCAACAGCATTAATGGCAGCTGCCCGTTCATCAGGATCAAATCACGCAGGCGATGGATAGAACCAGGCCTGTTATCCGTCGCTGCATCCAGGCTGAGAATCGTGGAATACATCTCCTTTTCAGCCTGTTTCAGCGAAAGCTTCTTTACCGCGGCTGTCACAGTTGGCCTGGCCGAAGTCGCAGCAACCGTCGCAACAAAATCCCACTGACTGTCTCCCTGCCTGGCAACAGATCGTGCATTGCGCAGTTCCAGACTTGCACGATTGCTCACTTCAGATACAGGGCCATTGGAACTGGTTGTCCTGAGCACTTCATCCACCGACATCGCAGATATCCAGTCTTGCGTGACATCGAGGGTTATTGACTCTGTCGATGTTACTTCAGCAACGGAAACTGAGCGAGACGCCCCCGTATCAACATAATGCTGCTTCGTTTTCGCAATGACTGCAGGGGACTGCCTGGTATAACTCGCACTATAGCGTCCCAGGGCATTCGATTCCTGAGCCAGCCACTGATCTTCTTGTTGCACAGTCACCTGGAACATGCGAATCAGATTCTCAATAAGCTCTCGTACATCGTCTGATGTTGCGCTGGCGAACTCAAACCCCGCAAGGCGTCCGTTGGGAGCAAAGCGCACACGAAATGGCGCTGCCAGTTCGCGCAGAGTGGCTTCATCGGGCGAGTCGCCACCCACCTCCAGATCGAGCGAAGACAAACGCATCCCGATCAAGGCCTCCGCCGGATTCACTGCCAGCGTTCTGAACTGGAGAATGCCCTCCATGTACACAGTAAGCATCTGCCCTGAACTGGCGCCCACCATACCAAGGACTGAAGATGAGTCGACAACAAAGCTGTATTCCTGGGAACTCCCAACTCGCCATTGCAGCGCAGTTGGGTGCATATCATGAGTAGCTGTCGTCTCGTCGTCCCAATACTGCGCAGCCAGGAAGGCGACCGGAATTGCAGATACAAGTAGACAGGCGCCAACCAGCAGTTTTGCACCAGTCCCTTTCATTTCATTTTTACTGATAGTAACTCACAGATCCATCAGGTCGGATAACAATATCGATGATCTCGCGTTCGTCTTTTAGTATCACGTCTTCTTTCAGGAACGGCTTCCAATTGAATATATTCAGCGTGTATCTGAAAGTGGGAAGCGCCTTACAAATAAAGTTAAAGAATCCCCAGTTACAGGATTCACCACCCCCCAGCTCCACGAATGCGTCAAATCTACCCGACAAGCCTTCAATAGAATTTTTGACCAAAAATTGATCCACAATGACAACCTCTGCCGTTCCATCAAAATGACGATCATCTCTTACATTGATCGAAAATATAGACTCATAGGGATGGCTGACCTCAATTAAATTTGTAGCAATCTCACCACCCAACCTGCCGACAACCAAATTGGTGAATGCTTTTCCATATATATCTGCGGCGGCGTAGGGCGCGAGGCTGAATTTGAGGCCCTCGAGGGATGGCGGGCCAAATTCGACCTCGCCTTTCACGCCTAAACTGCCTTGCACACCTGCCTCGAATTCAACTTTAATAGGACCCAGGAAGGTGAAAGGCCTGACTCGAGGTGGAGGACTGGTCAGATCAGGCTTGCCGACCCCAGGTTTTGCTGGGGCACTGCTCCACTCCGGGTATTCTACAGACCAGGACACATCTATGCTGGACTTCGATGCGACAGGCAGTTCATCGTCGACGTACAAGATCTGATTCAAGGAGCTTACCGTCAGCCTGAAGCCTGTGTCGAGCTGTTCCCGTTCCTCTTCTGATGCAAAACGATCAGATAAGGGGAGCAACTGCGCTCTGGCTTCTATTGCGACAAATTCATAAGTTCTTCTGAATACTGTCACCGGGAGCGCGGTTTTGCCGCCCACGACTACCCCATTGAAATCTGCAGAAGAATACGCACTAAAATCAATGCTTGCACCGAAGTACTCGCCTGGCCAGCCAGCTTGATACTGTGCACTGAAAAAGATCGGGTTTGCGGGTAGCTCATAGAGCGGGGGTACCGGCAATGGTGGCGGAGTTGGCCTTTCTTCCACAGGTGGTAACAATAGCTGGAGCGGCGAGCATATCGAGTTATCGTCGGTGCGATCTTCGACGATACTCCCATCGGAAGGGCGAATAGCCAGACACAATTCGGAACTGATATCCTCCAATTCGGCACCGGACAAAAAGCTTTGTAGTGCAAAAATATCTGTTGTGGATAAATCGGGGGGTGGCACGACCGGCCCCAGCAATCGAATCAGGTTTCTCAGCGAGATCTCCATCTCTTCTGCCAGCCTACCGGGGAAGTAGTAATCGAGGTGCGCAAACTTCAGATCAAATTCCGAGGATCCCGCAGTTTCCAGCTGCCCTACGTTCCCGATAAACAGCCACTCTTCAACACCAGTGTTGATCTCCTGCCTCGGGTCGATACCGTAGGCATAGGTATAACGCTCAGCGTCAGAATCCCACAGGTACAGTGGTACCTCCAGATAATCGCCAGACTGCGTAATCGCAAACGGACCAATTGGACCGGAAGGCCCTGAAGACCCACCAGATCGCATGAGCCGAAGAGTGGCAAAAGCCTCTACATCTATCGGCTCCTCAACGCCCTTTACTCCAAACGTTACTGTACCGCCAGCATCGGATACTATCTCCCCATTCGCGGTAATCTGCTGCTCGTAATTCCATGCCGTCCTGTCAAGTACAATGACCTCCCTATCGGGCTCCATGAATTCAATAAACAGGTTTGGTCTCTGCCTGGATGAAAACGTGACTTCTGTTGATGCCCTGTTATCTTCTTCATTGGTTTCCACAATGATGTCGGCCGGGTCAATCGAGGCGCCAATATAGTAATTGCCGGAAAGTTCAACATCCGTAGGGATATCAAGCTCTATTTCAACGGCTGTGCTACCCGCGTCTAAAACCTCTATGGTGCGAGCACCGATAGAAAATTGCCGGGCGTCCGGATCCGCCTTATCGAAAGCATAGAATGTCACACCAACGTCCCTGACAGCCTCGATCGCTTCTATCGTTAATGTGAGGTCCAGGGGATACCCTATCCTCGGATCGGAGCTTTGATTCTCCAGCGATAATGCGGTCAGGTTGTTGGGGTTTCCTGAAGGTGCACAACCCCGTAATACTTCTGTATAGGGCGAAAACCCATCCGCGAAAATTTGTAACTCGACATTTCTGTCCCCATCAAGCGGCACATCCAGGTCGAATTGCCCCAGACTTGCCTCGCATGAAAACATCTTCTGGCCATTTGCCAGTATCAGGGCACAAACAGCTGCGCTCCCCGCTTGCACCGTGCCACTAATAAAAGCGCGTCCTTCCTGACCCGTGCTCGAGCATGTTGAATTAACATCGAAAGTCCGGCCGTTTGAAACACGGAACATCTCGACCAGAAGACCCGAGACATCCTCTGGAGGCAAAATCCTGTTGGACGGCGCGAATCCGGAGGCGAACACTTGCACCGTGACCATGCCGTTGCCGTCCAATGGCACATTCAGATCGAAGCGGCCATCTCCGCCACAGGAAAACTCACTCTGCCCATTGATTAGTACCAGGGCGCACAGTGGCGTGGATTCATAAATGACCCTACCACTGGCGGGGACAAGCTGTTGCGCATGGGCTGTATTGAGCCCCGCGATAAAAAGAACCGTAATGACCAACGCTGACAGGCCTGTGCGCGGAGCCAACATACTTAGCCACCATTTATTCAATTCGTAATTCGGTCGTCCGCCTCACACAACAAAGACAAGAGCTTTGGAAAGGAGCCACACGCTAGCACGTGCGACAAAACGCGCGTGAAAGAGAAATCACACGCCAGCACGATAAATAATGTATAGGACTCTTTACCTACCACGTCAAGTCTCGTATTGAATCTGGCTAACGTCGACTCTAAATACCGCTTTCATGGAGAGATATTGTGGTGGTGGCCCGTATTCAGGTGAATGCATTGCATATGGCAAGCCGCCATAAAGTGTCCGCCTGTTGACAGAAAAATCCCGATTAGCTGCTATTCTTGTTTACAACTACACTGGGTTGCTGCGTTCAACCTGTATTGAAAATAATGGAGAGCCTCATGAGGAAGTATTCACGAATCATTGCCTGTGTATTGTTATCTGCCACGGCCCAGGCAAATGCCGATATCAGCTATTCACAAACCATAAATGTGACGGCTTCCGGGGCTATGTCACTGTATGCCTCCGAAGGCACGGTTCTTACCCAGATCGCCGGAGACAGGGCCCGCATGGAAAACGATATCAAAATGAAATCCCGCCTGGCTCGCACCTTCATGGGTAATAGCGCCTCTGGAAGTATCGTCCGGCTGGACAAAGATCTTTTGTGGAACCTGAATACGGACAAACGCCAGTACACCGAACAAAGCTTTGCAGAACTCAGGGCCCAGCGGAAGGAGATGATGGCAGCCCTGGAGCAGCCCGGGCAAAAGGGCGGCGGCCTGCCAGTCACCGCAGACGGCTGTCAGTGGAGCGAGGCTGAAGTGGAAATTGAGCGTCCCCGCGGTACGGAAAAGGTCGCTGGAATCAAGACCAACAAGAATATCGTGAAGATGCACCAGTCATGCCGCGATCCGGGTACCGGGAATACCTGTGAAATGAGCTGGATTATGGAAACCTGGATGGCCAAAAAAGTCCCCGCTGAGAAGGAAGCACGCGCCTTTCGGCAGGGCTGGGCGGAAGCCCTGGGCCTGGGTGAGTCCATGTCCGGCCTGGAAGGCCCCGGTGCGGGACTGGTGGCCATGTTTTCCGCCAACTGGGAAGAGATCGCCACAGAGCTGGAGCAGATAAAAGGTTACCCTTTGCGCACTCTGCTTAAAATGGAGATCGGTGGGGAACAGTGCAAGACCCTCTCCGGACAGTCCATTGCCATGGACGAGATGTGGGCCGACGCATCAACCGCCGCTTATAACGCCGCCCTGGAGCAGGGCGGCAGGGAAACCGGATCCGCCATTGGCACGGCCGCAGGGGAGTCAATTGGGAGCGGAGTAGGCGGATCTATTGGTGGCGCGGCGATTGGCGCTGCCACCGGCGAGCTGATTGGCGGGCTGACCAGCATGTTCAAGAAGAAAAAACCATCAGAAAGCCGGGCGGAAAAGGCTCCCGCGGATGCCGCGGATGCTCGGGTGACCGTGTTCACCATTACCACAGAGGTCACCGACTGGAGCGAAATCACTATTCCCGACGAGCGTTTTGAAGCGCCAGCGGGGTGGAAAAAAATGTAGTAATGCCTTCAGGTTTCTAAACACAGCACTGCGCCGTGAACAGATGCGCCGCTACTCCAGACGGGGTAAAATAACTCGCTTCGGGGCGAATCGATCTCCCCATTTTTAGTCTGGAAAGCAAATGAGCGAGAATGACAAGACACCAACCGTATTGATCGTATTGGATGGCTGGGGCCACCGCGAAGAAACAAAGGACAATGCCATCGCCAATGGCGCCACCCCTGTCTGGGATCGCCTGTGGGCGGAGTCGCCACATACGCTCATCTCCGCCTCCGGTGCGGATGTGGGCCTGCCCGACGGGCAGATGGGCAACTCCGAAGTCGGGCACATGAGCCTGGGGTCGGGCCGAGTGATCTACCAGAACATCTCCCGTATAAACCAGTCCATCAGGGACGGCAGTTTTAACAGCAACCCGGTTTTCAATGCCGCTATCGATAAGGCGCTGGCCGCTGATGGCGCAATTCACATTTTTGGCCTGTTATCCCCGGGTGGCGTGCACAGCCATGAACAACAGATTTTCGCAGCCATTCGCCTGGCCGCGACACGCGGCGCCAAACGCGTGTACTTGCACGCCTTCCTGGATGGCCGCGACACCCTGCCACGCAGCGCCGGGCCGTCCCTGGAAAAAGCGGATGCCCTGTTCGAGGAACTGGGCTGTGGCCGCACCGCCACCATCTGCGGACGCTATTACGCCATGGACCGGGACAACCGCTGGGAGCGCATTGAGCGAGCCTATCGCCTGCTTACCGAAGGCGAGGCGGAGCAACGCGCAGCGACCAGCGCTGACGGCCTGGCAGCGGCCTACCAGCGGGATGAAAGCGATGAATTCGTAGAGCCCACGGTGATTTGCGGTGAGGGACAGGAGCCTGCAATCGTAGCAGACAGGGACGCAATACTGTTCCTTAACTTCCGCTCGGACCGCGCTCGACAACTGACCAGGGCATTTGTCGACAAGAGTTTTGACGGCTTCCCACGCAGGCTAGTACCGCAACTTACAGATTTCGTAATGACCACAGAATACGCTGCGGATATCGATGCCAGCTGCGCCTTTCCGCCAGAGAAACTGGAAAACGTGCTGGGCGACTACCTTGCCAAGCGCGACATGACCCAGTTGCGCATTGCGGAAACTGAAAAGTACGCGCACGTTACTTTCTTTTTCAGCGGCGGCCGTGAAGAACCGTTCCCCGGTGAAGACAGGGAGCTTATATCGTCGCCTGACGTGGCTACCTATGACCTGCAGCCGGAAATGAGCGCCCCGGAACTTACCGACAAGTTGGTAGCGGCTATCACCTCTGGCAAGTACGACCTGATTGTGTGCAACTACGCCAACGGTGACATGGTGGGGCACACCGGGGTTTTCGCTGCGGCGGTCAAAGCTGTGGAAGCGCTGGACGGCTGCCTTGCACGAGTGGAGCAAGCATTGCTGGAAGCAGGCGGCCAGGCCCTGATCACGGCCGATCATGGTAACTGCGAGCAGATGCTGGATTACGCCTCCGGCCAGAACCATACCCAGCACACCACGGAACTGGTACCGCTGGTTTACCTTGGGCCGCGTCTACTGGAACTGCAGTCCACCGGGGGAACCCTCCCGGATATCGCCCCCACTCTGCTTGGCCTGATGAATTTGCCACAGCCTGCAGAGATGACAGGCAGCAAACTATACACCGAGTCGGCTTGACCCGCGCACAGCAAAGTCGCCCGGGGAAGAGTTATGCCTAACATGCGGGGACAACTTCGCAACCGTGTTCCAGGCCCTTGGCGGCAGCTACTGGTGACGCTGCTACTGCTTATCCTGCCAGGCCTGGGCCTGGCCCAGTCTGATGAGGAAAAAACCCGCGACCAGCTGCAACAGCTGGAGCGGGAGATCAAACGTATCAACTGGGAAATTTCCAGCGCCAGCAACAAGCGCGGCAAGTTACAGGAACAATTGCGCACAGCGGAAATTGAGCTGGGAAAACTGCGCAGAAGTGTGGCTGATAACCAACGCGAGGTCGCCTCCGGCAAGGCGGAGCTGACCGAGCTCGAACAACGCCGCAACTCACTCGAAAAGGATCGCAGCCAACAACAGGCGCGCATCGCCCTGGAACTCAAGGCCGCCTGGCAGATGGGTCGTGAGGGACAACTCAAGGTGCTACTGAACCAGGAAAGTCCCGATACCGTGGCGCGCACCATGGGGTATTACCGCTATTTTTTCCGTGCCCGCAACACCCTGCTGGAACAGTACCGGAAAACCCTGCTGGAGCTGCAGGCACTGGGTGAGCGCATCGACAATACCCTGACACAACTGGATAAACGCCGCCGGGCGTTAACAATCCAGCGGTCAAAAGTGGCACGCGCCCAGGCTAACAGGGAGAAGGCCGTAGCATCGCTGAGTGCCAGCATCAAGGACAAAGGCAGCCAGCTGAAGCAAAAGGAAAGCAACCGCAAGAAACTTGAAAGCCTGTTGAGCGCGATTGAGGAAGCGGTAGGCAAACTGGAATTGCCCTCCAATTACCAACCCTTTAAAAATGCCCGGGGGAAAATGCCCTGGCCTTTGGGTGGCAAGCCCAGCAACAGTTTCGGTCGATCGCGCAATGAAGGGAAAATGCGCTGGCAGGGTATCACCATACCCACGCGGGAAGGCGTCACTGTCAAGGCCATTCACCACGGTCGCGTGGTATACGCCGACTGGTTACGCGGTTCCGGCCTGTTGTTAATCATAGACCACGGTGACGGCTACATGAGCCTGTACGCCCACAACCAAAGCCTGTTGAAAGATGTCGGCGAGTGGGTCAGCGCCGATACACCTATTAGCACGGCAGGCAGCACCGGTGGACAGGACAGTGCCGCCCTGTATTTCGAGATTCGGCACAATGGCAAACCCACCGATCCGGCGAAGTGGTGCCAGCGTTGAATTATGGCATCCGGTCACCCCTTGGCACTACCCGCAAGGAATAGGTTAAACTGGGAAACTTGTAGCAAACAACTGGTTAAAACCATACTCCCTATGCGTAGTTTCTTCAGATTCCAAAACGGCCTGGCGGCACTCGCCACAATGCTACTGGCTATGCCACTGCCATTATCCGCAGTGGAAGAGCAGCAAGGCCAGTTACCCCTCGAGGAGCTACGCACCTTCGCCGACGTGTACAACCAGATCCGTATTGGTTACGTGGAGGAAATCGACGACAGCACCCTGCTGGAATACGCGATACAGGGAATGTTGATGGGACTGGACCCGCACTCCATGTACCTCACCGGAGACGCATTTCAGAACCTGCAGGACAACACCAGCGGCGAATTCACCGGGCTGGGACTGGAAGTCAGCATGGAAGACGGCTACGTCAAGATCATCTCCCCCATCGATGGTTCCCCGGCGGCGGCAGCTGGCCTGCAAAGCGGCGACATTATCCTCAAACTGGGCAAGGTCCCGGTCAAGGGCATGAGCCTCAACGAGGCCATCGAGATCATGCGCGGCCCCAAGGGCAGTGACATAAAACTGTCCATCGGGCGGCCCGGCGAAAGCCAGCCCTTTGATGTGACCCTGGTGCGCGACACCATCAAGATTGCCAGTGTTCGACAACGCTGGCTGGAGCCTGGCTATGGCTATATACGCGTAGCCCAATTCCAGCACCGCACCGGGGATGATGTACGCAAATCCCTGGATAAATTGATGTCCGAGCAGGCGTTAAAAGGCCTGGTACTGGACCTGCGCAACAACCCCGGCGGTATCCTGCGCGCCAGCGTCGATGTGGCTGGCCTGTTCATGGATGGCGGCAACGTGGTTTACACCGAGGGGCGCCTGGACAATTCAGACATGCGCTATGACGCCGACCAAAAGGATGCCACTGAAGGGATACCGCTCATTGTCCTGATCAACCGGGGCTCGGCGAGCGCCTCTGAGATTGTAGCCGGCGCCTTACAGGATCATGGGCGCGCCGTGGTCATGGGCACCCACAGTTTTGGCAAGGGCTCAGTACAGACTATCCTGCCACTGTCCGATTCGCGCGCTGTAAAACTCACCACCGCACTGTATTTCACACCCAATGGCCGCTCCATACAGGCGGAGGGCATCGAGCCGGACATTTTGGTGGAACGGGCCAAGGTGACGGCTTACGACAATACCCAGCGAATCACCGAAGCGGACCTGTCGGGGCACCTGGATAACGCCAATGGTAAATCCGGGAAAAAATCGAACGACAAAGCCAATGGCAAGAAAGACAAAGAACTGGCTAGTAAGTTATTATCAGAAGACAATCAATTATACGAAGCCCTGACACTGTTAAAGGGCCTGAATGTTCTGGGGATGCGAAATCAAAAGACTGTACCTGAAAGCAGCGGCGAGTCCTGAGCTACGCGCCTGCCGCTACCGCAATACCCTGCGTCAATCTGCGCTGCTGATAGGGCTCTCGTTACTGGCCTGCAGCGCTATCGCCCTCGACATCCCGCTGCCGGAGTGCAGTAAAGACCCCACTGAGAGTTACAGCACTGACAAACGGCTGGTTATCATAATCGATGACATGGGCCACAACCTGCGCAGGGGCAAAGATGCTCTCGCCCTACCCGGCAAGCTCAATTTCGCAGTCATACCCTACACCCCCTTCGGGGAACAGTTGGCAGAATCCGCATATCGCTCGGGCAAGGAAGTGATGTTACACGCCCCTATGAGTGCCGTTGAACAAATCCCCCTGGGCGCGGGCGGGCTGACGCCTGAGCTATCGCGTGAGGAATTTCAAGACACTATCAGCGCCGCCCTGGCAACGGTTCCCCACGTGCGGGGAATCAACAACCACATGGGCAGCGACCTCACCCAACGGCGTGAACAAATGGCCTGGTTGATGCAGGACCTGCGCTGGCAGGACTTGTATTTTGTTGATTCGCGCACCAGTAGGAAATCTGTGGCAGCCACTGTGGCGACAGAATTCGACGTACCCAACCTGTCGCGCCACGTATTCCTGGACAATGAGCGCACCCACGAAGCTATCGACGCACGCTTTACCGAATTACTGGCTGTGGTGAATGAACATGGCCTGGCCGTGGCCATCGGCCACCCCTACCCGCAAACCATCAGCTACCTGCATGAGGCCCTGCCGCTGTTGTCAGAACAGGGCATACGGCTGGTATTTGTGTCGGAAGCGCTGGCGCGGGAGCCCGTTATGAATCTGGCGAGTATCGATGCCGATTTACTGGAAGACGCGATACCCGACTGCTGATCAGAGCCGCACTTCGATACCGCGCGCGGCCATGTAGGCCTTCGCCTCGGGCACGGTGTATTCACCGAAGTGAAAAATACTGGCAGCCAGCACCGCATCGGCGCCGCCCTCGATAACACCGTCGACCAGATGATCGAGATTACCGACACCGCCAGAGGCTATAACCGGAATCTCCACCGCATCAGTAATGGCGCGCGTAACCCCCAGCTCAAAACCGTTCTTGGTACCGTCTCTATCCATACTGGTGAGCAGGATTTCCCCGGCACCGAGGTCAGCCATTTTCACCGCCCAGGCCACCGCGTCAATGCCAGTGGGCTTGCGGCCGCCGTGGGTAAAAATCTCCCAGCGAGGCTTGCCATCGACATCATCCACACGCTTGGCGTCGATCGCGACCACGATGCACTGGGAACCGAAACGCTGGGCGGATTCACGCACCAGTTCCGGATTGTGTATGGCGGCCGTATTGATACTGACCTTGTCCGCTCCCGCATTCAGCATGGTGCGAATATCCTCTACCGTACGGATACCGCCACCGACGGTGAGAGGAATAAACACGTGCTCGGCGATTTGCTCCACTGTGTGCACGGTGGTCTCACGGCCCTCGTGGCTGGCGGTAATGTCGAGGAAAGTAACCTCATCCGCGCCCTGCTCGTTGTAGCGCATGGCGATTTCCACCGGATCACCCGCGTCGCGGATATCCACGAAGTTGACGCCCTTGACCACCCGACCGTTCTCCACGTCCAGGCAGGGAATAATGCGCTTGGCCAATCCCATAGTCAGGCAGCTCCCTCGTCGCGCTCATCACACAGACGTTGGGCCTCAGCGACGTCCAGAGTACCCTCGTAGATAGCGCGACCGGTAATAGCCCCGCAGATGCCGTGGTGCGCTACTGCGTTCAGCGCACGAATATCATCGATGTTGGTAATACCGCCGGAGGCGATAACCGGAATGCTGGAAGCCTCCGCCATGGCCACAGTCGCTTCCACGTTTACGCCCTGCATCATGCCGTCCCGGGCGATATCAGTGTAAACGATGGCCGACACGCCATCGGACTCAAAGCGCTTGGCCAGATCAGCGGCCTGAACGTCTGAAACTTCAGCCCAGCCGTCTGTGGCGACCAGGCCGTCCCTGGCGTCGAGACCGACAATCACCTTATCGGGAAAGGCCGCACAGGCCTTTGCTACAAATTCAGGTTCTTTCACTGCCTTGGTGCCGATGATCACGTAGCTGACCCCGGCGCGCACATAGTGCTCTATGGTCTCAAGGTTGCGAATACCGCCGCCAATCTGGATGGGCAGGTCCGGATAGGCCGCAGCGATGGCGGTCACCACGTCTCCGTTAACCGGCTCACCGGCAAAGGCGCCGTTCAAATCGACCAGGTGCAAACGCCGGCAACCGGCATCTACCCAGCGCGCAGCCATGGCCACCGGGTCATCGGAAAACACCGTACTGTCGTCCATCAGGCCCTGGCGCAGGCGCACACACTGGCCGTCTTTCAAATCAATTGCGGGGATAATCAGCATTGCCCGTTCCACTCCAGAAAATTCTTTAACAACTTGAGCCCCGCGTCGGCACTCTTCTCCGGGTGAAACTGCACCGCGAAAAGATTGTCCCGGGCCAGGGCCGCATCGGCGGCGACGCCGTAATCCACGGTGCCCGCCAGCAGGCTGCGCTCTTGTGCATGTACGTAGTAACTGTGTACAAAATAGAAACGCGACCTGTCCTCAATACCATTCCACAAAGGGTGATCTGCGACTTGCTGCACTTCGTTCCAGCCCATGTGCGGCACCTTCAGGCGCTCGCCGGAGGCATCGGTCAACGGATTGCCGAAATAGCGTACCTCACCGGGAATGATATCCAGGCAATCCACCCCGTCATTTTCTTCCGACCGGGTCATCAGCGCCTGCATGCCTACGCAG
Source organism: uncultured Halieaceae bacterium (assembly GCA_965363655.1). Classification (GTDB taxonomy): domain Bacteria; phylum Pseudomonadota; class Gammaproteobacteria; order Pseudomonadales; family Halieaceae; genus Marimicrobium. The sequence goes on from CBDTVJ010000039.1 coordinate 12,838, forward strand.
ATTGCCAGCACCGGTACATGTTGTTCAGTGAGCGCCTGCTGCAACAACTCATCGCACTTCAGGCGACGTATTTCCGCCATGCAGTCACGAATGGCACCCACACCGGGAAACACCACGCGGTCAGCCTGGCGGATAAGTTCAGCGTCATGGGTAACCAGCACTTCGTCGGCACCCACGTGCTCCAACGCACTGGCAACGGAGTGCAGGTTCCCCATGCCGTAATCAATAACAGCGACGATACCACTCATAACGGGGGATTCCTGTTACAACACGCCCTTGGTAGAGGGCGTAACACCGGCCATGCGCGGATCAGCCGCCAGGGCCATACGCACGGCGCGACCAAAGGCCTTGAACACCGTCTCAACCTGGTGGTGCGTGTTGTCGCCGCGCAGGTTATCCACGTGCAGCGTAACCAGCGCGTGATTCACGAAGCCCTGGAAAAATTCCAGGAACAGGTCCACGTCAAAGCCGCCCACCATGGCACGGGTGAAAGGCACATGGAATTCCAGGCCGGGACGACCGGAAAAATCAACGACCACCCGCGACAGGGCCTCATCCAGCGGCACATAGGCATGCCCATAACGCAGGATGCCCTTCTTGTCACCGGCGGCCTGGTAAAACGCCTGGCCCAGGGTGATACCGATATCTTCCACCGTGTGGTGATCATCGATGTGCAGATCGCCCTTGGCGCTGATACTCAAGTCCACCAGCCCGTGACGCGCAATCTGGTCCAGCATATGCTCCAGAAAGGGGATGCCGGTATCAAATTCCGTCGCGCCGGATCCATCCAGGTTCACTGTGACAGTGATCTGGGTCTCCAGCGTATCTCGCGTTACTGTGGCCTTGCGCTCAGCCATGGGGCTCTCCATCGGCGGTAAATTCGGGGACACAGGCCCCTGAAAAGGCGGCTATTATAAGGGAATGCGGCGCTGAATTCACTGGCACTATGCCATGTCAGGTATTACCCTGTGGCGCTGTCAGAAAACACCAAAAGCAACACATGCCCAAGCCCCAAGCCTTCGCCAAACGCGTCCTTAAATGGTTCGACCTCCACGGTCGCAAGGACCTGCCCTGGCAGCACGATACCAGCCCTTACCGGGTCTGGGTGTCGGAAATCATGCTGCAGCAAACCCAGGTCAAAACAGTCATTCCCTATTTCGAGCGCTTCATGGCCACCTTCCCCGATGTGCAATCACTGGCTGATGCACCTGAGGATGAAGTGCTACACCTGTGGACTGGACTGGGCTATTACGCCCGGGCACGAAACCTGCACAAAGCCGCCCAGCGGGTCGCGGGGGAACTGGGCGGGCAGTTTCCCGACACCCTTGAAAGCCTGTGTGACCTTCCGGGTATAGGCCGCTCCACTGCGGGCGCCATAGTGAGTATCGCCCTGGGAGAGCGAGCCAGCATTCTCGACGGCAACGTAAAGCGCGTACTGGCGCGTTACCACCGCGTAGAGGGCTGGCCCGGACAATCCGCCGTGCATAACAAACTGTGGGAAGTCGCCGAACAGTACACACCCACACAGCGCTGCGCCGATTACACCCAGGCAATGATGGACCTGGGCGCCACCCTGTGTACCCGCTCTGCGCCCGCCTGTGACATCTGCCCACTGACATCCGGCTGTGAGGCGCGCGCCCAGGGCGACCAACTCAAGTACCCCGGAAAAAAGCCGCGTAAAACCATGCCGGTCAAAGCCACCCACTTCCTGATTATACGCAGCCGCGAAGGCGAGATATGGCTGGAAAAACGCCCTTCAAGAGGTATTTGGGGAGGCCTGTGATGCT